>JAMOAF010000016.1 GCA_023621895.1 Planctomycetota bacterium | reverse complement strand
CTGGTGCACGTCGGCGACCGTCCCACAGACCATCAACCTTGGCTTGATTGCTCGCGCCACTCTCCTCAAACAAGGCGTTGATTCACCCGCGATCTTGATCGACGACGTTGGTCCGCGTCATTAGGCCCGCCCCCGTTGGGGCTTTCCCTCTTTCGCGTGGCCTATGACCCAGGGCCCGCGCACGTCTCGTTTCACTCGCCGTGCTCCACCCTGGGCTGGCCTAGGGATGTGCCTTCGGCACGGCAGGAACCGGCCCTCGTCGGCTCACGAGACACGCAGCCCTGGGCTGACCTGGCAAGCTGCCGCGGTCGAAAAGAAGCAAGCCCCAAAGAGAAATGAGGCAACGAGCCCTATATACCCGCTCCGCCGATAGAGTCCATTTTCCTATTGACATCCCTTTGAATGTTAACTGCTGCGCACGAGCTGAACTGCTGCCGCTCTGCCGCGACGTGCGACTCTGATATTGCAGTGCCCTGCCAGGGCGGTACAATACGGCCAGTGGCCGCGAAAATCCGGCGGTAGAATTACAGAGGCGAACGGTTCGGTTTTGGTGGCTGACCGCATCGATGTAACCGTTCACACCCCGCGGCTCGCCCGAGGGGGATAGCCCTATTTTCTTGGCGTGCAGACTTCTCATGGCAGCTAAACGCGATTTTCGCCGCGAGAATTGGGACAGTCTCCGTGAACGGTTACGCATCGACGACTGCGACATTTGGCTATTCCGCGAGTTGTATGCCGTGCTCGCCAGTTTTGCTGACAAGCCGCAGAATTCGATTAGTCGGATCGGTGGAGGCCGCATCTCCATCCCAGACGACCAGGGCAATGACCTGGGCCACTTCCGTCAAGTCATCCTTGAAAAATACCCGGACGCCGCCGGCCTTGAGGTCATGCGCGTCGCCACGGAAATCGATGCAATCCTCAGCCGCCGCAGTTTCGGGGGCGAGGCATTCGACGAGTATTTCTGGACGAACGCGGGATTCCAACGGCATGAGGATTGGCTGCGGATAAGGGAGCTGGCTCGGGCGTTCCTGATCCGATGAGGTATCCGTACCGACCAAAAAAGCGGCTAGCCGGGCAGGTTGCCCCGCCTGGCTAACGCGGCACATAGCCGAATAGGCCGGCAGCGGTGATTTGCTCACGTTTTTAAAGGGCAGGGACCGAGCGGTCGTGAGCGGTGTTTTTGCGTTTCCTGGCCAAGGCTTGCGATGTCCCCAGAAAACATCAACCCGTACGAATCGCCGAAAAGCCTGACGAAGTCAAGTCACGGCAAACGACGGGGCGGAGTCGGCCGTCGACGTGGCCCTGCAATGGTTATCGCGTTCTCTGCTTTGATCGGCGGCGTCGTAGGGATGCCACTCTTGGCAAATGAAGGCACACTCGGGTTCCTCACGGTGGTCCCAGGCGCTCTACTCGGCGGTCTGTTCTATCGCTTGCGGTCGCGCAACTGGCCGATCGATCCAACCGCAAGGGCACGACGTCTTGGCTATGCAGTGATAGCCACTGTCGGTCCCCCAGGGTTGATCGGAGCCTCGACTGGGCTGCGAGCTCAGGGGCTGGGAATGACACTCATCGGCCTGGTTATAGGGGCTGCGTTTGCGGCTGGCATACTGATCAGCGGCGATCGAAGGCCGGTTGATCCGGCGTAGTTCGGGATGCACCTCACCGTCCGCTCTTTTGTGTTCTGAAGCCCGTGACCCAGGGCCCGCGCACGGCTCGTTTCACTCGCCGTGCTGCACCCTGGGCTGGCCTAGGGATGTGCCTTCGGCACAGAAAGAACCGGCGCCCGTCCGCTGACGAGCCCCGCGCTGGCCCAGGAGTGACCGGGCGAGCTGCCGCCGCTGGAAAAAGGTAAGTCCCAAAGACAAATGGGGAATCTAGCCCTACATATTCACTCCGTCGATAGGATTGGCTACAATTGCAGCAAGCAGGGACGGGGTCGGCTTTTCGAGATGGTAGGTGACGCCCCTTGCTGGCGAGTGCAATCGAAAGGTTACAGAGTCCGGCAGGAAACGTCCTCCGTGTTTTCCGTGCCTCCGGCGTGAATCCCTTTCCCGTTCCAGGAGTTTCCCATGAACTGGCAAGACCGCATTTCGGTGGACCCCGCAATCTGCCACGGCAAGGCGTGCATCAAGGGGACGCGGGTGATGGTGTCGGTCGTCGTGGACAACGTGGCCGCGGGCGTGAGCCAGGAGGAGATCCTGGCAGGCTATCCCTCCTTAAAGCCGGAAGACATCGAGGCCGCACTCCGCTACGCCGCCGAGGTGGTGCGAGAACGCTTTGTGCCGTTTCCGCAAGGCACCGTGTGATGCAGTTCAAGATCGACGAAAACCTGCCGATCGAGGCGGCCCGACTGCTTGCCCAGGCCGGGCACGAGGCCAAGACCGTACACGAGCAGCAGCTTGTGGGTCGCCCGGACGATCAGGTCGCGGCAGTGTGCCACGACGAGGGGCGGGCCCTGGTCACGATCGACCTCGATTTTGCCGACATTGCCATTGAGTGGACGCTTTGCGCGATCCTCAAGTCCGAACACGGGGGACTGGGCCTTGACGTTGCCCGGGATAACGGCACACGCGGACTCGCGGGGCGCGATTGCTTGCTTCGCCGCGCTGCGGCCATTACGATGCGCGGTGTTGTCCCTCAACTTCCGGGAGCTGCGCCATGACCTGTGACTTGTATCCCCGCTCGGTGTTCGTCCGCCGCGCCTGCCTTGTGCTCTTGGCGGCTATCGCAATTCTGTGTCCGGCCCCGGCGTCGGCAGCGGCCGGTGCCGACCGCGACTTGATCCGCAAGGAGAACCAGAAGCCGGGCACGTCTGATTGGCAGTTGACGTATGTTCGCCTCGACCAGTCGGGCCCGGCCGGTACCCGCTCGCCCGGCATCGAGGGCTACTGCTCGCGGCAATCCGTGGCCGCCGGCGAGCCGATCGAGTTCTTTGTCAGCACCGAGCCGGCCTGCCAGTTCACGATCGAGATTTTTCGGATGGGCTACTACGGCGGCATGGGCGCACGGCTGATGCAGACCTTGGGACCCCTGGCCGGCAAGGCGCAAGCCATTCCGCAGCCGGGAGAGCGGCGGATTCGCGAGTGCCGCTGGGAGCCGAGCGCCAAGTTGGTGATCCCGGCCGATTGGCCAAGCGGCGTCTACCTGGGGCGGCTCTCCCGCGTGCCCAACCCCGACGGCACGCAGCCGTGGCAGAGCTACGTGGTGTTCATCGTTCGCGACGACCGGCCGGCCGACATCCTCTTCCAATGCCCCGACAACACCTGGCAGGCCTACAACCGCTGGCCCGACACCTATTCGCTGTACATCGATCCGGGCAACAAGTTCGCCTGGTGCAACACCACGGTCGACGTGAGCTTCGATCGGCCCTACGGGAAGTACGTGCAGATTTACGAGAATCCGCAGTCGGTCGGTTCGGGCGAATTCCTCTGTTGGGAATTCCCCTTGTGCTACTGGCTGGAGCAGCACGGCTACGACGTCAGCTACTGCTCCAATAGCGACATGCTCACGCCGGACCGCGCGGCCCGGTGCAAAGCCTTCATCAGCGTGGGGCACGATGAATACTGGGACATCCGCCAGTACGAAAGCGTGCAGAAGATCGCCGAGAGCGGCACGTGCGTGCTCTTCCTGTCGGGCAACTCCGTCTGTTACGTGACCCCGTTCCGCGCCGGCGCTGACGGCCGCCCCAACCGGATCATCTGCCGCAAGGGGCCATACAAGGGCCTGACGATGGGGAGCGAACCGCCCGAGACTACGTTCGACTACGTGGGGCCCGACGAGGGCCTGCTGCTCGGCGCGCGGAACATCCTTCCCTGCAACGGCGGCGGCGACTGGGTCTGCGTCAAGCCGGAGCATTGGATCTTCGCCGGCACCGGCATGAAGAAGGGAGACCGGATCCGCGGGCTGGTAGGCTGGGAATTTCACGGCGACGCCGCGCCGATTCCGGGTCTGGAGATTGTGGCCGAGGGCATCGCCCTGCACGGCGGCACGCGCCCCGTCCCCTACCAGGCGACGATCTACCCGACGGCCAAGGGCGGGTTCGTCTTCAACGCTTCGACCATCTTCTGGTGCCTGGGCCTAAGCGCCCCGCCGGGGCACATGCCGGTCTGGAGCCACAACACGCGACCCAACGGCCCCGACCCGCGCGTCCAGCAGATCACCCACAACCTGCTGCGGCGCGCGATTGACCGGTAGAATCATCGCCGGCCGGCACGAGCGAACCGGCCAAGTCGACCTGCGTGATTCGTGGAAAAAGCGGCTGTTATCGAGATAGCCGCGTGCGCCTTGCCCCGCGCTTCGTTACGTACGGGTTGTGCCGCAGCGCAGGCGCGGCCAACGGCGGCTTGGGATCAATTGCAGGAGGGGTCCTCGGGCGCCCCCTTGAGATTTAGCGCGTTGAAGAGCATTGCGCGGCCGATCTCGTGGGTCGCGAGTTCCCAGATCTCGCTTTCGTCGGCGAAGATGTGTTCGAGCCTGGCCGGCATGTGCAGCCAGGCGCCTTCCTTCAACTCGCCCTCCAACTGGCCGCGGCCCCAGCCGGAATGGCCGACAAAGATGCGGAACGGCGTCTTGTCCTGGCGGACGAGATCGTTGATGTAGTCGCGCTGCGTGGCGAAATGCACGCCCGGCAGAACTTCCAGATCGCTCCGGTCCCGATCGGTGTGAATCGCCATCACCGGTCCTGAAACCGGCCCGCCGACATGGAACGGATGATCGCTGTCGCAAGGCTCCTCGTCCACGTCGGCCCAGAGTTCGCGAATCGTCCTTCCCGACGGGCGATTGAGAACCACCCCCAGCGTGCCCTCCTCGCTGTGGTGGACCAGGAGCACCACGGTGCGGACGAAGTTCGGGTCCGCCAGGTGCGGTGAGGCGATCAGCAAGTGACCTTGGAGAGAGTGCATCGCCATATCCATCGAATCAAACTCGACCGAATGCCCACGACTGTATTTTACCTCCAAGCGCCGACGGACGCACGTATTCACGGCGGAGCGATTCTCGCTTCGCGCAAACAGGACAATCCCGCCCCGCGCGAGGGGGCAGCCGTCAGGCTGCAAACTCAAACGTCCCTTGGACCTGAGGGGCGTGGGGTTGGCCGCCCGCGGTGATCGCGCGAAGATTTTCCCGGCACACTTTGCCCGTGGGTGGATGAAATGGCGGCGTGCGGCAAAAATGAGAATGTCCCCCTTGCGATTGCCCCGCCGTGGAGTGGCCATGTACACGTCGCCTCTGAATGCCCCGCTCGTCATCGCCGCCGGGATTGTCACGGGCGTTTTCGGCGCCGTCCTTGGCACCGGGGGCGGCGTGTTTCTGATTCCCTTGCTCGTCCTCGGCTTTGGCGTCCCCATGCACTACGCGGTCGCCACGAGCATCATCTCGGTCATCGCCACCTCGAGCGCGGTCGCCAGCACGAACATCGAGCGCGGCATGGCCAACATGCGATTGGGTATGGTGCTCGAAGTCGCCACGTCTCTGGGAGCCGTCGCCGGTGGAGTCAGCGCCGGTTGGCTCGCCGCCTCGGTCTTGGAAGGATTCTTCGGCCTTGTACTCCTGCCCACGGCGTGGGTGATGTGGCACGGCAAGCAGGCCGAGCCCGGAGCAACCGGAGGGGTGAAACGGCGCACGCAGCCGGAAGTCCCTCCCTCGGCGCGTGATACCCGGGAGGCTGGGGGAAAGCTGGGCGGAAGTTACCTGGATGAAAGCGATGGGCGGGTGGTCTGCTACGGCGTCCGCCGCCTACCGGCCGGCTTGGCGATCTCGTTTGTGGCCGGCAGCGTCTCCGGCCTGCTGGGGATTGGTGGCGGCGTCTTCAAGGTGCCCGCACTGCATTTGTTGTGCGGAATTCCGATCAAGGCGTCCGCCGCCACCTCGAACTTCATGATTGGCGTGACGGCCGCGGCGAGCGCTTTCCTCTATTACGGCCGCGGTGAGGTGCGGCCCGTGCTCACGGCCGCCACGGTTGTCGGAGTTGTCGCCGGCTCGGCGATTGGCGCCGCGGCAAACCGCCGCATCCACGGCCGCCGCGTGCGAAAGATCTTCGCCCTGTTGTTGCTCGCCGTGGCCGTGCAAATGCTGTACCGGGCCTGGCTTGAACAGTAGAAAGGATGGACCAGCCGATGCAAGAATCGCAGTTGGGGCGATGCGTGCGGTGGACGCTGCTCTCCGGGGTGGCGCTCAGCGGCGCGATGCTGGTGCTCGGGCTGCTGATCGTCTTTCTGAACCACCAGCCCAGGCCCGAAGGCCCTCCCCCCACTCTGCCCGTGCTGATGCGAACCGCCGTCTCGGGCAACGGGCTGTCGATCCTCAGTCTCGGCCTCCTCGTCTTGATGGTCACTCCGCTGCTGCGCGTTTCCGTCCTGGCCGCCGGTTGGTTTGTCACGGGACAGCGCCGCTTTGCTTTGGTGGCTCTGATCGTGCTGTCATTGCTGGCATGGAGTATCGTTCTGGGGGTAGGGTGATATACACCACAATCGCCGCGCTGGCGATTCCGGTGGGCCGCCGCTGCGCTTTCGGCGGGACCGGCGTTTTCGGCTCCGGAAACATCTCCGGCCATGGAACCACGGTGGCACTGGTTCGCTCTGGACCACCCTACGGCCGTTGGTTAGAAATTGCCGCTGTAACCGCCAGCCGCAGTCGCGCATCACTCGTGGCAGAACCGTGCATCGCGTACGAAGGAGAAGGAGCGGAACATGAATCCACGGACGGCCAGTCGAAAGCCAATTGCAGTCCTCTGCTTATCGGCCATCGCCGCAATGCTGCCACTTGCCGGATGCGCCTCCAGTCGGTCCGGGCAGGGCTGGTTCCCGGCTTGGATGAGTCTTTCACGCGCGACTACGGCATTCTCGCCGGGGCGCGATTCCGATTTAACACCCCACCGTTCAAAGCAGCCTCGGAGCGGGGAAGTCGCGCTGTCGGGCGCGCAAGGCCCTGCTTTGCAGTCATCGCCGTTGCCGGCCTGGCCGGTTGAGCCGGCTCCCGCGCCGGTCAATCCCTTGAGTCTCCGCCCGCAGGGGCTCGATCCCCCCGTGACACGGATTAGTGACGAGACCGCATCGCTCCTGGAACACCGTCCGACGCCACGATCGTCCGATCCACCGGTGCTGCTGGCTCGGGCCGAATCGGGACCGCTGGGGAGGGCGGCCGCGCAGGCTGTTCTTCGCGCCGACGAAACGACCTTCGAGCAGCAAGTCCTCCGCTCCGATGTGCCGGTTCTGGTCGATTTTTACGCCAGTTGGTGCGGTCCCTGCAAAATGCTGGCCCCCACGCTGGAAGAAGTGGCCGCGGAGAGCTTGCAGGCGCGGGTAGTAAAGGTCGATGTTGATGAGAGCCCCGAGTTGGCCGCTCGCTACGGCGTCCAGTCCGTGCCCAGTCTCCTGGTATTCAGAAACGGCCAGGTAGTAGCCAAGGAGAAAGGCGCCGTCAGCAAGTCCCGGTTGATCGCCATGCTCGACTTATAACGCTTCGCGCCACCCGGTTGAGCTCATGCGCCGGGCACTTCACCACCGCATCCGCGCGCCGCGGACTTCATCCACGATGGAGATGAACCAGGCGGGGGTGACGAGAAAATTCTGGTAGATGTCGTAAAGCGGCAGGATGTGCAGCAGCCGAAGGCTGTCCCCTTGAAGAAGGGCAAACATCGCGGCGGCATTCAGGTTCACCAGCAGTGCCACGCCCGCCCAGCCGGCGAGGACCAGCCCGCCCACGTCGCTCGCGGCGGCGACGATCAACATGCCGATGCCCACGGCATACATGACCGGCAGCAGCGCCAGATCGAACAGGTAGGTCGCCGTCAGCCAGGCGAGCAGCCCGGGCCGCAGCAGGCCGTGCTGGGTCCGCGCGCGGCGAAGATACTTCCGCAACACCTGGATCGTCCCCCGGCACCAGCGGTAGCGCTGGCTGAGCAGCCCGAGATTCGAATCCGGCGCCCGCGTGTGCGAAATCGCGGCCGGTTCGTAGACGATCCGCCCGCCAAGCGAGAGGACGGCCATCGACAGGTCGAAATCCTCGGCAAAGGTGTCGCCCTCGAAGGGCCCGTCCACCTGCCCCTCGGCCAGCGGCCCGTCTGCCCGGCCATAGCGGAGGAAGACCTCTTCGAGGGCGCATCGCCGGAAAAGGCCCAGCGGGCCCGCCACGATCAGCACCGTCTTGTTCAGGCTCATGGCCATGCGGGCGCAGCCGTTGCCCATCAAGTACTCCATCGCCTGAAGCCGCGTGAGCACGTTGTGGCGGTTTCGCACCCGAATCTGCCCGGCCACGGCGGCAACCTGCGGATCGGTCATGTGGACGATCATCGAGCGCAATGACAGCGGGTCGACCCGCGAGTCGGCGTCGAGGCAGAGAACCAGTTCGCCGACCGAGCGGCGGAAGGCGAAATTATGAGCGCTCCACTTGCCGCCGTTGGGCTTGCGATAGACGCGGATCGTGCATCGCCCGTGGGACCCGGCGTAACGTTTCGCTCGGCCGTAGGTGCCGTCGGTCGAACCGTCGTCGACGACGATCACCTCGTAGCGGGGGTAATCTAGCACAAGCAGCGACTCGATCGCCGCCTCGATGTTCTCCGCCTCGTTGTAGGCCGGCACGAAGATCGAAACCAGCGGCCATTTCGAGGGGGCGAATCTGGCCGTTTGTCGCGATCGCTGAAACGCGGCGAACGAAAGCGCGAACAGGACCGTCCACCGCAACCCGCCCAACACCGTGATCACCGCCAGCAGCCCCGGCACGAAAACGGCCAGCCGGCCAGCACCGGGCGTGCCGGCCGCCTCGATCGCTTCATGGATAAAGCGCGAGGCAAGATAGGCGAACAGGAATGTCGCCAGCGAGATTCCTCCAACGAACGGAAGGGCCACGAGCAGTCGCGGCACGCCGCGCTCACCGGCCACGAAACCCTCGCGTGGCGCGCCTGCCTCCATATTTTCGGTCATGCCGGCAGCCAGAGCAGTCTGCACGGGGAACCTCCTCAGCAGCGATTGGCGCTGGTCTGGCCGAAGCGCGGATCGATCGCGCGGAAGACCCGCAGTGCGCGCTGGCACTGCTTGACACGAAACGCATGGCCGTTGCCTTCCAGAGAGGCGTCAGCCTTTTCCCCCAGTTCCGCGACGCGCTGCTCCAGCTCGCTGTCGCAGCCCAAGCCGGCGCGAATCTGGCGGACCGCGCGGACCTGGTGGCGATCGAGCGCCCACTCGACCGCAGAGAGCAGATCGTCGTCGAGCTGGTCGCCAATCACGGCCTCGCGGAGCCGCCCCCCGAGCATTTCGAGCATTGCCGAGACGGCGCCCGACTCAAGCTGGGCGACGCTCGGCAGGGGACTGTCCGCCCGGTGCGGCGCGGCTTGATCGCCGGCTGGCGCCGGGTGCGAACGAAACAGGTGCGGCGCCGCCTCGTGGCCGTTATGTTTGCCGCGCCCCGCGCGCGGCTTTCTCAACAGTCCGAGCAACGCGGCGGCGACCCAGCCGGCCAGGCCGAGCAGGGCGGTGGCCCCCCCGATGCGAAACGGCAGAAGCGTGACGAGCGGGGGCCGCCAGAGCAGCCTGGCTACCACTTTTTCACCGTCCAGCAGTTCCTTGACGATTTCCCTGGAGGGGTTGCAGACGAGTTCCGCCACGGCGTATCCCGGTTTGTGCGGCATCGGCCGGGCGAGCAGGAACCGGCCGCCAAAATACGGCTCCACGGCCGGCTCGACCAGCTCGAGCCTGATCTGGCCGGCCTCCTTGAGGGCCGCCACCTGGGCAAGGGGAATCCGCGTGCGGATGCGGAAGCCGGTCTCTCTGCCAACGACAAGAACCGGCTGCTGCTGTTCGGCCGATCGGGGGGAAGGATCGCGGTAGACCACGGTTCCGGAAAACGGGGCGCGGACCACCAGCGATTGTTCCACGCCCGAAAGCTCCGCACGGGTCTCCTCGATCTTCAGATCGAGCTGGGCAAGTTGGCGCTTGCGAAGCTCGGTCGCCCGAGCGAGGTCTTCGGCCAGTTGCTCGGCCAGCCGGCGGGATTCGGCTTCTGCCTGGGCTTGGTCACTCCGGGCGCGATCGAGCTCGCCGCGGAGCGTGGCCTGCTGCTCTTCGGCCAGGGCGCCGAGCTGCTGGAGGCTTCGGGCAATTTGCGCCTTCTCTGCCTGGAGCCCTTCGGCCCGCCGGCCGAGATTGTCGATCTCGCCGTCCAGGTCGTCGGCCTCCTGCCGCAATCGGTCGAACTCGGTCTCCGTGACGGCATTCTGGTCGACCAGCGGACGCAACCGGTCAAGGTCTCGGCGGACGTATTCGCGCCGCCGGACTCGCCGGTTCAGCTCGCCCGTGTACCAGGCGATGTCGACATCCAGTTCGGCGGATTTTTCCAGCCTGGCCAGCCGCTCCAACGTGGCCTGCCTGACGGCGCTTTCGTGGTCCGGCAGAAGCTGGTCCACCGACGATCGCAACTGCTGCCGGCTGGAGATGGCGTTCTGGTGACTGCGGACCAGTTCAGGGTCAAGCTGGGGGATGTCCAAGGCCAGGGCATCCCGCTCCCTCTCCAGCCGCCGGCATCGCAGGTTGAGCTCGCGCGCCTTGGCTTCGCCCGCGGCGGACTCCAGCCGCGCGAGAAGGTCGCCTTCTTCCGCCGTCTCGCCGGGCAGCAGGTACGCCAGGCGGAACTCGCCCTCGGGGACCCGGACGGCAAACAGCCCGTCGCCGGAGAGAACCCCGGGCGGGCGGTCCAACTCGCGGACGGCAACCGCCAGGCCAATCGCCAGGCCACCGGCGACCAAGAGGAGGGCTGACCACCGCCGGCAGGTCTCCAACGGAAAGGCGCGGCGGCCCGCCAGAGCGGCGTTGCGCCGCCGCCAGACATAAGCGGCGTAAGAAGCAAAGAAAGCGGCCACACCGATCAGCCCGCTGACGAGCGCATATCGCAAGACGGCCGGGTCGTACATGAATCAGGTCTCTTCGAAGCTGCTAGCCGCGGCGCCGTGCCCTCGGGGCGTCACTTGCGGTTGCGCAATGGCCACGCCCCTAGACGCGAGCAAACGGTGTGCCGGACGCAAAGTCAGCGCGGGCCGGGCCGACCGGACCGGCGTTCGTGGTTGGCTTGCCGAGGGGACGCGCCTCAGAAGTGTCTCACGGGAAGCGCTTGAGAAACACTTTTCGCGCAGGCTTAATCCGCCTGGCTATCGTCGAGGCCCAGCTCTCGCAACCGCCGGTAGAGCGTGGCGCGGCTGATACCCAGGAGGGTCGCCGCCTTCGTGCGATTTCCCCTTGCCCACTTCAGGGCCGCCATGACCCGATCCAATTCGCCGGCAGCCTCGTTGTCCGGCAAGCCGGCCGCCGGCCGCTCCAGAAGCTCGGGCGGCAGGTTCTCGGGCTGGATCAGCGAGCCGCGGCAGCGGATCACCGCATACTCCAGCGCGTTGCGAAGCTCCCTGACATTGCCGGGCCAGTGATAATCGAGCAAGACGCCCATCGCCTCGTCGCTGACCGCGTCGACCTGCTTGCCCGTCGACCCGCGGTGATCGGCCAGAAACGCGCGGACGAGAATCGCCAGGTCCTCGCGCCGCTCGCGCAGCGGAGGCAATTGGATTCGGGCGACGCGGATGCGATACAGGAGGTCCTGCCGGAACCGGCCCTCGGCAGCCTCCTCGGCAAGGTTGCGATGCGTTGCGGCCAGAACGCGCAGATTCACGGGCCGGAGGGCCGATTCGCCCAAGGCCAGGATCGCGTTCTCCTCCAACACTCTCAGCAGCGTTGTCTGCACCCGGAGGGGCAATTCGCCGATCTCATCGAGAAACAGCGTCCCCCCGCCGGCCGCTTCGAACAATCCACGCTGATCGCTGATCGCCCCGGTGAACGATCCGCGCCGGTGGCCGAACAACTGGCTGGCCGCGAGGTCTTCGCTGAGCCCGCCGCAGTTGACGGCCAGAAAGGGGCCGTCGCGGCGCTGGCTGAGGCGGTGAATGGCCCGTGCGACCAGTTCCTTGCCCGTGCCCGTCTCTCCCTCGATCAGCACCGTCGAGTCGACCCTGGCCAGGTCTTCGACGGCTTGAAACACCTGCCGCATCGCCTTCGACCGGCCGAGCATGTTCTCGAACGCGTGCCGGCTGTCGAGCTGGCGCTGCATATCGGCCAGCGGCGACACGTCATAGACGAACAGGATCCTGCCGCCGGCCTGGCGGGGATCGTCGGCGACCTCGATTTCCAGGTGCTTCGACGGGGAGTCTTCCCTCTCCAGCACGACTAGCAGCCTGGTCCGCGATTCCTGCCGGCGGCCGCAAATTTCCGACAAGGCGGCCATCTGCGCTTCGGACAAGGGAACCAGCGCCGGCAGCTCGCGCCCGATCACGCCCGCATTGTCAACTCCCTGAATCCGCCGTGCGGCCCGGCTGGCAAAACGAATCCGCCCCTGGGCATCGAGCATCACGGTGCCGTGCCGCTGGGCGTCGAGGATCGTCTCCAGATCATCGCGGCTCTCGCGGATTCGCCGGTCGGCTGCCCGCTTGTGCAGGGCGACCTCGATCGCGGCTTGCAGGTCGCGCTCGGCAAACGGCTTGACGAGGTAGCCGTAGGGCTCGATCTGCTTCGCCCGTTCGAGCGTTTCCACGTCGGAGTAGGCGGTAAGAAAAATGACCGGCGCCTCGCGGCTCTCGCGAATCCGCCGCGCCGTCTCGATCCCGTCGATCGGCCCGTGGATCCGCACGTCCATCAGCACCAGGTCGGGCTCCAGGCTGGCGGCCATCCGGCAGGCTTCGTCTCCGGAGGCGGCGGCGCCCACGACTCGATATCCCAAACGTTCCAGATTGCTCTGGATATCGATGGCAACAATCTGCTCGTCTTCGACGATCAGGATCGCGGCGGCCGGCTTCGTCATTGGTGGTTGGTGGTTGGTGATTGGTGATTGGTGGTTGGTCATTGCTTGCCTTGAAAGCGGATTTCGAACCTGGCTCCGCCGTTGTGCCGGACCGTGAGATCTCCGTCGATTTGCCGTGTCAGGGCCTCGACGACTCTCAAGCCCAACGAGGGCGGTTGGGCATCGCTGCGATCCTTCTTGATTCCCACGCCGTCGTCGGCGACCGCGAGGTGGTAGCCGTCGGCGTCCTGGGTGAAGCGCACGCGAATCTCGCCCGAGCGGCCATCGGGGAAGGCGTGCTCCAGGGCATTGGAGACCAGTTCGTTGACGATCATGCCGCAGGGGATGGCCAGGTCGAGCGGGAGCGGCAGGGGCTGGACCTCCAGTTGGAACGTGACCGGCGCGGCTCTGCGGCCCACGCCACGCCGGAGATGGCCGACGAGGTCTTCCACGTATGCGGCAAAATCGATGCGGGCCAGATCGCTGGAGCGGTAAAGCTGCTCGTGGATCAGGGCCATCGAGCGAATCCGCCCCTGGCTTTCCTGGAACAACTGGGCGATTTCCGGATCGCTGATCTCGCGGGATTGAAGATTGAGCAGGCTCGAGATGACCTGCAAGTTGTTCTTCACGCGATGGTGGACCTCTTTGAGCAGGAGTTCTTTCTCCTGGAGGGAGGCGCGGAGCTGTGCCTCGGCACGCTTCTGCCGGGAGATGTTGGACGCCACGCAGACGAATCCTTCGGGCCTGCCCATCTCGTTGCGCATCTCCGCCGCCGAGCAATGGACAGGGACCGGCGCGCCCGACGCATTTTTCATGAAACACTCCATGCCGGGGGATAAGGCTTCGAGGAGTTGTCCGGAATCGGGGAGATCGTCCAGGATGAATAATTCCGGGAGCGGGCGGCCGGCAAGCTGGTCCTCGGTCTGGCCGAGTTCGGCGCATGCCGCCGGGTTGACGCGGCGGACTGCCAGTTCCGGATCGACCACGATCAGCATCTCCCGCATCGAGCGGATGATGTTGTCGAGATAGGTTCTTGAAACGGTTGTCGCCTTCAGTTCGGCCGCCATCTGGTTGACCTGGGCGGCGAGCATACCGATTTCATCGCGGCGGCGGATGGCGACCTGAACGTCGAATCGGCCCTGGCCGACCTCGGCGGCGGCGCGCTGCAAGAGGCCGAGCGGCACGCCGATCGATCGGGAGACGAAAAAGCCCATCAGCACGGCGCAAACCGCTGCGGCAACGAGCAGCAGCCCCCGCCGCCCATTGGCGACGACCATCGCCCGCTCGGTCGTGCGGATGCCGCCGGTGAGTTCCTTTTCCGCGCGCCGGCGATACTCCGCCAGCAAGGGCAGCAGGCGGGTTTCGGCGTGACGGCAAAGCTCCAGGTTGAGGAACCGCCCGGCCTGTTCGACATTCTCCGACAGCAGCGCAGCGAATTCTTCCTGCAATCGCCGGTGCTGGGTGAATTCCTCTTCGAGCCGCTCCAGCAACGGCAAGGTCTGGTTCGTCTCCCGCTCGACGATCTCGGCGAGTCCCTCGCCGGTTGCCCAGCGGATCAGCGATTCGGCGGCCAGCCGCTGGCGGTCGAGCCCCGCATCCACCGCCTGTAAACGCTCGGCGACAGGGCCATGGCGAGCGGCTGCTCGGGCGGGCTCGTCGCCGGCCTGACCGGACCGTGTGGCCACCATCAGCGTGTGCGAAGCAAGCTGGCTGGCATACAGGGCCACGGTGATTTCCATGGTGTCGGCGACCTTGACGATCGCGCTGCGGCTGAGCACCTCCATCTGCTGCTCGACTTGCTTACTGGTCCGCTGGGCCATGTAGCCGGCCGCTCCCACCAGCGAAGCAATCGACAGAAAGGCCGCCGTCAGTTTCAGGCCGATCCTCATAAACAGACGCCTTTTATCAACGCAGTGGGCAGGCTGGCCGCGCTGCAATTCTCGTTTCAAGCAGCGTCCCGCAAGCGAATCATGCGCCCGGGCACGCCAATTGCAAGCCCTGCCCTGGAAATAGCCGTGGCCAGCGGGATCGAGTTGAACCGGCGAGCGCCCCTTAGTGCGGCGGGAAATCCACATTTTCTCCTCGCTCGCCCGGATCGCTGATGGTAAAGTATCCAGCGAGATTCCACCTCAAACCAGCTTTGGGGACGGAAAACTTCCACGGATTGGAGACGCAAAACAACGAAATCGGGGGCTTCCCCCGTAAGCAGCACCGCCGCAAGGCGCCCGGCGTTGTCCCACGAGGCGCTTCGGCGGCGCTTTCATGATGAGGCGTCGCGCTTTGATGACCCGACCGGCGAGGGGACTTACCCTGGTGGAGCTGCTGGTGGTGATCGCCATCGTGGGGGTGCTCATCGCCCTGCTGCTCCCGGCCGTCCAGGCCGCCAGGGAGGCGGCGCGGCGAATCCAGTGCCAGGACAACGTCCGCCAGATCGGGCTGGCCCTGCACAACCACCAGACGACCTACGGGTGTCTCCCGGCAGGCTGGGTGAGCAGCCAGCCCAACGGCGATCCCGGTTGGGGCTGGTCGGCCATGCTCCCCGGTTTTGTCGAGCAAGAGACGCTGAAGAACGCCCCGGGGCCGGGACCTGGACCTGGGCCGGGCAACCCGGGGCCCGGACCCGGCGGCAGGCCGATCGGCGACCCGGTCAACCAGCGTTTTCGCGAAACTCCGATCAAGCTGTTTCTATGCCCTTCCGATCCCTCGGATGAAGTCTTTATCCTCCAGGGTGGCGGCTCTGGCGGCGGCGGAGGTGGGGGAGGTGGGGGCGGATCTGCCGGGCCAATGTTCCAGGTGGCACGTGCCAACTACTCGGGCGTGTTCGGCAGCAACGTGATTGAAACTCAGCCTCGCGCCGGCAACGGGGTCTTTTTTCAAAACAGCACCACGCGATTCGCCGAAATCCTCGACGGTCTGTCCAACACCCTCCTGGTTGGCGAAAGGTCGTCGCGGCTGGACTTCGCCACCTGGGTCGGCGCGGTCCCCGGCGCCTATCGGGGCACGGCCAGAGTTGTCGGCCGGGCCGGCAGCGTGCCCAACGACGTGCTCAACGACTTCGCCGATTTCAGCAGTCACCACGCGTTCGGCGCGAATTTCGCTCTGCGCCAAATTGCCGTTCGCGCGCCCCGGCGCCTCCCCTCGCCTCGGGACAAGAACGAAGCGACGCGCGCCAGCCCGGCAACGCCCCCATCCGGCTCGTCCGGATGGAGCGCCAGGTTGGCGGCTAACACGCACCCCGCCCGGCAACGCCGCCAGCCACCACCCAGCCCAAACACCCCCATCCGGCTCGCCCGGATGAGGGCGTGTGTGGTGGCAAAAGCGGCAATGAATTACCGCACTCCAAAGCAGCATCCCCGTCGCTGTCCGTGACCTGGGAGACCCTCAACGACGATTGGAGGGACCTTTTCAGTTCTTCCCGGAAATGCGTATCTCCACCTTTCCCGGCCGGCTCATCGGCAACCGCCGGCGAGGCGCTTTGCCTCTCGCACATTGCGCCCCCCCTCATCCGGCCGGCGCTCCCGCCTCTTGCAGAACCAGCCAACCGACCTTCCCCAGCAGTTCCACGTACCCGAGCACCCCCTGGATCGGCGCCTCTTCGTCCAACTCCCCGGCAACGCAGACGGCGATCCGGGCGATCGATCTCTTGCCGTTGACGTAGTTCAAGATCGCCGCCTGCTGGCGGTTGCTGACGCCGAGCTGCTTGATCGCATCCGGATGCTCTTTCATGTACCGGTTATATTCCTCGCTTGCCGCAAGATTGAACTGGCGCCCCTTGACCGCAGGGGCGATGGCCGGGATGATCCGCTGGCACTTGCGCTCCAGTTCGCCCGGCGGGGATTCGCCCGGCGCCGGGGCGCCGAGCTGGGCGGCTCGCCAACCGGCATAGGCGATCACCTGGCCGCGGAGGGCCGTTTCGTAGAACTGCCACTGCCGCGCCTTGCTGTCAAGCAACTTCCTCGCCGCTTCGGACCCGGAAAAGACGTCCTCGATGCTCCGTAGCGCGCCGGTTTCCCGGCCGGCGCCGTGGGCAAGGAGCTTCAGGGCGAGCGCCGTCTCGGGCGCCAGCGTCTTGGCGTCGGCCGATTCGAGCCTGGCCGTCGCCCGGGGAATCTCTCGCTGGGCGATTCGCAGGTAGCCGTATTCGGACGCGGCCTCGGCCAGCCCGGCGGCCACCTGATCGGTGCAATCGGCCGCGGCCCAGGCGCAGGCCGCTCCGATGAAGGCGGCCCGCTTGAGCTGGGTCGGATCGGATTTGTCCGGCGTATCGGTATCGGCGTGGTACCACTGGTCGGGCCAAATCAGCAGCATGATCGCCGGCACGGCGACCGACGGGTTGTGGAAGCAAATCTGGTCGCTGCCGCCCATCGTCGGCTGGATCGAAAAGCGGAAGGCGTCGAGGGAGCCGTTCTTTTCGACCATCGGGATGGGAAAGTACTGCCCGCCGGGGCGGCCGCGCGGCGCGTCGGGCGTGAAAATGATGTCGTTCGACCGCCAGACGTAGTTGAGCAGCGACGCCGCAAGTCCGTCGAGATACGACGGCAGGTGCCCGGGGCACTCGCCCATCCTCAGCACGGCGTTGTTTTGCCGCAGCCCCTCCCCCACCATGTCCATATTGATGCTGATGCTCGCCTGGTCGGCAAAACCGGGATACTCCTTGAGGAAGGCGTAGGTGCCGGATATTTCCTGCGGCCAGAGGAAGTGAATCGATCGCCGCGGCGGCGGGAGCTGGCCGGCGGCGATCAGCCGATGGATTGCCCTGACGATCTCCAACTGGATCGCGCAGCCGCTCATGTTGTCGTTCGTGCCGCGCTTGATATAGCCGTCGAACAGGTGAGCCGTGAAGAGCACGCCCTTGGCGTCGGGCTCCGTTCCGGGGATGCACGTGTAGACCGTCTCGAACTTGTTGGGGAACTTCTCGACGCGGGCCTTGGCGCGAACGACGATCCTCTTGCCCAGGTGCAGGTCCTCGAGCAGCTCGGACCATTGCCGCCAGGAGATCGTCAGCCCGAGAGCGAGCCCCTCGTGGCGCCCGTAAGGGCCGGAAGAGTAGACGACCTGGTTGGGATCGAAGTAGCGCTCGCGCGAATTGAAGGCGATCACGGCGCGGACGCCCGCCGCGGCGAGCGACTTGGCCACGGCGTCGGACGGGTGGGACCACATCAGGGCCACCTTTCCCCCCTGCTTGGATTGCTCGGCCGACGCGCTGACTCGCCGAATTGCCTCCCGGTCCGAGGGCGGCACGTAGACCAGTTCGCCGGTCACGTCGGCCGTTTGCGACCCCCCTGCGACCAAGGCCGGGTCGGCCTCCAGGCGCGCAACGAGCCGGCTTTCCGGCTCGACGAGCCAGAGCTCGCCTTCCATCGGGTATGCGTACGTCCCGTCGCCCGCCTGCCTCTCCAGGCGCGTCGACGAGACTCCATACGCCCGAGCCATGTCATGGATCATCTGCGCTTCGTAGAAAGTCTGGGAGAATTCCTGGGGACTGCGGACCCACGGCGCGCCGGCAAGCTTGACGAGATTGTTGTAGATCACCTGGCCCGATATCTCGTTGGCCAAGAGCTTGAGGACGTCTGGCGAAAGCGGCGTCCCGAGCGATTGGAGCATCGGCGGCGAGCCGGCCGGCCCCGCCTGCTGGGCAGGGATTGGCTCGGCCCAGAGGAGTGCGAGTAATGGCAGCCAGAATACGGACGGGCGGAGAATCCTGAGTCTTCGCATCGGTACACCCTTTGTCTGAATACCCGCTCCAGCGGCTGGCTGAAACGGCTCCCAAGGACGGTATCACGGCAAAGAACAGATGTACCACGACGCCGCGGAAAATGCACCTGGATTCCCCAACTCCGCCCCTTTTGGGGGTTACGCGATGGATGGAGCCTTGTCAGGAGGGGCGCGAGCAGCAGCGTCTCTCCGAGGCGCTGGCCCCGAGTGCCAAAGAGCCTCCGGCTAGAGCGGGTCGGCCACACGAATGGCTGGTTGCGGACGGCCCCCGGGAGCGATCGAATCAAGGTCCAAGGCCCAATTCCCAGTGGTCGAGGGTGTGCGGGACTGGGCCTTTGACTGGGAGCACCGGCCTCTTGAACCTTGAACCTTGGACCTTGAACCTTGAAGCTTGCCCGATCGACCAAGATTGCGGTCTTCGAAATCGGCATCGCTGAAGGGGGGCAGCGGAAAAACTGTTTTGGGGTATGGCCTTGAGGCGGGTGGCCGATATATAAAGGAATATTCGGGTGCCGGTCGCCAAGAGACGTGGGAATGGCTGCTACGGATGAGGTGAGCGGCCGTCGGCAACTCGGTGGCAGTCTGCCTCCCTCGCGTGCGACCGTGCCAGCAACGTTCACCAACTGTTTTTTGTAAGGGAGTGTTGATCCCATGACGGCGATTGTGAATCAGGAAACTTGCAACGGTTGCGGCGAATGCGTCGAGGCCTGCCCGCTGGACGCCATCGAGCTGAACGATGGCAAGGCGTCTGTCGATGAGGACACCTGCGGTGATTGCGGCGCTTGTGTCGACGTGTGCCCGACTGAATCGATCCACGTCGACTAGAGCCTTGGGGCGCGAGTCATGTCTGCATCAACGGCGGGCCGCCAGCGAGCGGCCCGTCGGCGTTTCTTGTGGCGGCGAAGGGTCCAATAATGAGCAAGCAAGATCGTGAAGGGCCGGCGGAGATCGCCTGGACCGGCGATCTGACGGAGAACCAGGCGGACCTGTGCGAAAAACTCCTTTCCGTCGAGGTCGGCCAGGAGTGCGTTCTCTACTTCGACTCGGTCGGGGGAAGCCCGTATTCGGCGGTTGCCCTGGCGTCGTTGATTCTGTTAAGATCGCTGCGGGCGACCGGGGTTGTGGTCGGCGAGTGTTCTTCGGCGGCGCTCTGGCCGTTCGCCGCCTGCCAGCGACGGCTCGTGACGCCGTTCAGCGTTTCGTTGTTTCACCCGATGAAATGGCAAAGCGACGAGAACGTCGGGCTGGCCGAAGCCGCGGAGTGGGCCCGGCATTTCGGACAGCTCGAAAGCGATATGGATCGCTGGCTGGCCGAGCTCTTCGGCGTTTCCCCCGAGCTGCTCGAGCCCTGGATTCGACCGGGCAGATACGTGTCGGGCACGGAGATGGCGGAGCGCGGCCTGGCGGAACTCGTCCATTTGCAGCCGTTGGAGATTCTCACCCGGCGGCGCAGGAGGTGAGGGCATGATCGCCGAGCAAACCGATCGCGGCCGAGCCGGCCCCCTCCGCCGCTCTGCGCCGGGTGGCGGCAGGTGGCCCATGCTTGCCGGCGGCGGCCCGCCGATCGCGCTCATGGTGGCGGTTCTGCTCTCATGCTGTGGATGCGGCCAAAAGCTCTCGCCGGAGATGGAAGCCGCCGTCGAAGCCAAGGCGTACGGGCGGCTGCCGGGATTGACGGCGGCGCCCGACGAGGCGCTCCAGGACGAGCTGGCTCGGATCGTCGAAGAGCGCGGCACGCCGGAATTGCTCTCCTCGGCCGGCGGGTCGGACGAAACGCCGGAGGTCTCCGGCCTGTCGAAAATGTTCCCGGGGCTCGATCGCGACGCGCTTGCCGCGATCCGCGCCGAGTCCGACAAGCTGCTTCCAAGCCGGTCTTTCACGCTCGACCCGGTGCGGCTGGAGCGGGCGATCCGCTTTCGCCGGCGGCACGAGCGGCCGCAGCAGGAGTTCCGGCTGGAGCTGGATCAGCCCGGTTGCCGATTTCCGATCGATTTCCAGTCAGGGCAGGCCGCCGATTTGTCGTTTCTCGACCGCGCCTGGATTGGCGTTCGGCTGGAGGCGTTTCGCGCGGCCGAATCGCTTGCCTCCCACAAGGTCGATGCCGCGCTGGAGTCGCTTCACTACATGCTGCAAGCAGCCGAGCGCCTGGCCGCCGAGCCGCACCCGCAGGTTCGATTCGAGGCCGCATTCATGCGGACCGAAGCGTTCTTGGTGCTCCAGTCGATTGTCAAGGATTCTGGAGTCACGCGCGACCATTTGAAGACCGTCCACGGATGGCTCGCCGAGCAGTTGGAGCGGTGGCCCGACGACGCCCTGGCCTGGATCGGCGATCGAGCGCTGGGGATGGTGTTCTACGAGGCCGCCCGCGACGGCCGGCTGCACGACTTCCTCGCGCCGAGCGAGGTCGAAGCCCTGAGATCGGAGGGCTTTTTGTCGGAGTTCAAGGACGCCGTCCTGCGCAACGTCAATCGAGACGAGCTTTACTACCTGGCCGCGATGCGCAAGATCATCGCCAGTTGCCGGCGGCCCTACCATGCCCGGATTGCCGATTTCGACGCGTTGCGGTGGGAGTTGCAGGCGAAACGAAACGAGGCGGATTTTCCGCTGCTTGCGGGACGTTTCTTGCTGCCCGACATCGAGAAAGGGCACGTGATCCAGGCCCGCGATCGCGCCAATTGCGAGGGTTGGACCCTGGCGGCGGCCTTGGCCGCGGGCGATCCGCCACCGCCCCTGGAGGCCAATCCGCTCACCGGCCAGCCTTACCGCGTCGAGCGCGAGGGGAGCACGATCATGGTCCTCGACATCGGCGCCGGCGAGGGCGGCGACAATCCTCCCTGGATCGTTCCCGACCTTGCGCACGCATCCACCGAGTAAGCGAAGGCTCCGATGGCACGCAGAAGCACGCGACGCGATTTTATCCGCGGACTGTCCGCCGCCGATTCGCTCGGCGACGCCCTCGAGCAGGCCCCGCCGGAATCCCGCGCGGGAGCGAAATCTGCCTATGCGGTTCACATCAGCCGCCGGGCGATGGCGTGCGAGTTCGAAATCGTGCTCAACGCCGGCCAATACGAAGGTGGAACGGAGTTGGCGCTCGACGCCCTCGACCTGGTCGAGTCGCTGGAAGCGCAACTAAGCTATTTCCGCCCCGAGAGCGAATTGGCGCGGATCAATCGCCAGGCCGGCGAGCAGCCCGTGGCCGTTGAGCCGCGCCTGTTCGAGCTGCTGGAGTTTGCCCAGGAGGTTTACCGGCAGACGCAAGGCGCGTTCGACCTGACCGCCACGCCCCTCTGGAAGGCCTGGGGATTCGCCCGGCGGCAAGGACGCCTGCCGGACGCCGCGGAGTTGGCCGAAGCCCGGCGCCGCACGGGCGGCGCGATGGTCGAGCTCGATGCGGAGCTGAAAACGGTCCGCTTCTCGCAGCCGGGGGTGGAACTGAGCCTCGGAAGCATCGGCAAAGGCTACGCGCTGGATCGCGCCGCCGAACTGCTCGACCGGGCGGGCATCGAGGACTACCTGCTCCAAGGCGGTCAAAGCAGCGTCCTCGCCCGAGGGGCACGGCTGATGGCCGCCGAGTCCGGAGAGGCCGGCGGTTGGACGGTCGGCTTGGGAAATCCGTTGCGGCCGGGCAATCGGCTGGGCGAAGTGCGACTCCGCAACCGTGCCTTGGGGACTTCGGGATCGGCCGCGCAGTTCTTCCGCCATCAAGGCCGGCGCTACAGCCATATTCTCGATCCGCGAACCGGCTGGCCCGCCGAAGGCCTGCTCTCGGCCACGGTGCTTGCATCGCGGGCGACGACGGCCGACGCCCTGGCAACCGCCCTGTTCGTCATGGGGCGTGAAAAGGCCCTCGAGTTCTGCGCCGACCGGCCGGAACTGGGGGCGATCCTGGTTTGTCCCGCCTCGAAGGGGCCGGGCATCGAAATCGCAGCGGTCGGTCTGGCCGATGACGAGTTTCGCCTCGCGGCCGATCAGTAGCCGCCAGGAGGAGTCTGGCCGCGCCGCCGGGCAATCAGTGCGTCAAGCTCGCTCTTCAGTCGCGGCAGAATTTCGTCGTAGGAAAAGGCCCCGACCGGATCGCCGGCCCGCTTCAGATTCACGTGGTTCGGCCCGCACCACAGTCCCAGATCGGCATCATCGGTCTCTCCCGGCCCATTCACCCTGCATCCCATGACCGCGATCGTGATCGGTTGATCGGAGGCATACGCCGTGATTCTCTTGACGGCGGCGGCCAGCTCGACGAACGCCTCGTTTTCCACCCGCGAACAGCTCGGGCAACTGATGATGTTCAGCCCACCCGGCGCAAGCGCGCCGGCTTGCGGCGGCCTGCCCGCGGTCAGGTCGGCAAGAATCCGCCGTCCGGCGTCGATTTCCTCGTGCTTGCGGTCGTTGGGCAAGGTGAGCGATACGCGAATCGTGTCGCCAATGCCTTCGCTGAGCAGGGCGTGCAGCGCCACTTGGGTCTTCAGAATTCCCTCGGGAGGCATGCCGGCCTCGGTTACCCCCAAATGAAGGGGGATGTCAGGCCGCTGGCTTGCGAAACGGCGGTTTAGCTCGATGACCAGCAGCGGATCGGAGTCCTTCAGCGATACGCAATAGCGGGTGAAACCGAGTTGGTCGAGCAGGTTGCAGTGGTCCAAAGCGCTTTCGAGCATCGGCCCGATCGAATCGCCGGCTGAATACTTCTCCCGCTTCTCCGGATCGACCGAGCCGCAGTTCACGCCGACGCGAACCGCGCAACCGTGCTCGCCGGCCACGTCGACCAGGTAGCGGACCTTGTCCTGCCACGGTCGATTTCGCTCGTGGTGGTAAAGATGGCCCGGGTTGTAGCGAATCTTGTCGACCCAAGGCGCCACGTCGCCGGCGATCCGGTAGTTTTCCTGAAGATCAACGGAGAGATTCGCGCCGGTCTTCTCCCGGATCGCCCGCAATGCGCCGGCGTCGCGCCGGCCGTCGACCGCAATCCGGACAATTCCCGCGCCAGCCCGCTTGAGGGCCTCGGCCTGCGCGGCCGTTGCCTCGGCGTCGGCCGTCTTCGTGGCGCACATACTCTGAATCACGATCGGATGCCCGGCACCGATGGTCACCGACCCGACGGGTACGGATCGCGTTGGGTTGCGAAGCTGCGTGGCATTCATTGACGATGAAGCGGCCGAAGGCTCGGTGTTTTGGGTAACGTGACGAATTTGACGGCCTGATTGGGCGAAGGTTCAAAATCCAAGGTTCAAGACCCAAGTTCCGCCAGTTCGGTGCTCCCGGCGAGCGGCCCGGCGTTGCCCATTTGGTCATTGGGAATAGAACCTTGAGCCTTGCCTGTCTGGGCAGCGGCTGCTTTGACAATTCATTCTCCGGGTGCGGGCAGGGGGGATCAAGGACGCGCCAATCTCGAAAGCGGGCGATTTCATCTGGAGAAAGCAAGACGACCTTGCCGATAAGGCAAGTCGTAATGAATGTATCGGCAGGATCAGCGCCTGGGACGCCTGCCTGCCGGGGGTGTCGAAGGGGGGGACCTTCCGCCCGAAATAAGTCTCCGCATGAAATCCCGCGTCGCGATCCTCCTCAACATGCTTCTGACGGCGGTTGCCGGGTGCTCGATGCTGCCCGAAATCGCGCATCAGCCGACGCTGCACAATCCATTTCCGCAGCTTTCGAAGGTGGCGATCGCGCCTTTTTTCAATCTCAGTCAGGAGCCGACGCTCGACGGCCGCCAATTCGCCGAGGCGTACTTCCATGAGCTACAGGCAGTGCCGGGCTTCGAGGTCGTGCCGGTGGGGGTGGTCGAGCAGGCGATCGTGCGGCACCAAGTCAAGTTCAACGGGGCAACCGGGCCGGATGAAGCCCGGCGTCTGGCCCAGGCGCTGGGTGTCGACGCAGTAGTCATCGGGGCGGTTACGGACTACTCGCCCTATTACCCGCCCCGTTGTGCCATGCAGGTCGAATGGTATGCGGCCAATCCCTGCTTCCATCCGATCCCGCCCGGCTACGGTTTGCCCTGGGCGACACCGGCGGCGAAGCAGATTCCAGAACCGCTGATTTTCGAGGCCGAATTTGCCTTGGCGAAGTCGCAGTTGGAGACCCAGACACCCAAGCATGAATACACGCTGCTGAGCCCCGCCGGTGTTGAGACTCAGAAGCAGGGCAAGCCGGGTTTGCCAGTCCCGCCGCAACCGAATCCCCCGCCAACCGATCGGCCGACCGGTGCCTCGGCGGAGGAATCGGCGATCAAGAAGACGTCCCACGCCGCTCTGGCCATGCCGGCATCGTCCCTTGGACTTGGGACGGTGGCGGACGGCCAGTTTGGCCTCCCTCCCGATTGGCCGGACCCGAACGGACTGATCCCGTCACCGCCGCGAACCGCGCCGCTGCCGTGCTGCCCCACCACCGGCCCGGTGCTGCGGCACACGCGGACGTACCACGGCAACGATCCGGAGTTCACCGAGGCGTTGGCAGGTTACTACTTTTTCCGCGACGACGCCCGATTCGGAGGTTGGCAGAGCTACCTGGAGCGGAGCGAAGACTTCATCCGGTTCTGCTGCCACATGCATATTTGGGAGACATTCAGCGCGCGCGGTGGGGCCGGAGAAACCCGAGTGGTGTGGCGATGGCCGGATATCCGATAACAATCCCTAGAGGCGTTAACACAGCCCCGCCGACCGCCCAAGGCCATCGGAACGTTTCAGGCGAGGGCGCGATTTTGGCATCGGCAATTGCCACCCTCGGTTCGACGGATCGATCGCTGGAAGCTGTGCCGTTTTGAACAAGAGTGACGTATAGCTGGAGAATTCACCCGATGAGTCAGGACATCAACGTGCTTGCCTTGGTCAAGGGCGGTGAACGATACGTCTTCCTTTACGACGACTCGAGCCGCGCGGAAACGCTCCGCACCCTTGGGCGCTACGCCTCGAATCCGGAGTTGAGCTTCACCTGGTACGATGCGGCCGTCTTGAGCCAGAAGATTCGCCAGGAGAGCCAGAAGCACGCCATTCACCGCCGGTTCCAGGTCTCGTTGCCGACCGACACGGATGAAATCGCCTGACTGCGACTGATCAACATAAATGCCGGGGTCGGTGGTCGTTCGAGTACGGCCCCCGACCCCTGTTAATTTCTCTGGTTCCCAAGCTCCAGCTTGGGAACCGAAGACTAACCTCTCTGGTTCCCAAGCTCCAGCTTGGGAACCGAAGAACAACCTCTCTGGTTCCCAAGCTCCAGCTTGGGAACC
>JAMOAF010000944.1 GCA_023621895.1 Planctomycetota bacterium | reverse complement strand
GGAGGGGCTTAACAGCGTCCTTGGAAGCAAGGAATGCGTCTTTGCGTCGATTTTGCCTTTTCTTTCCTTTGAGCTTGTCGTTTCGTTGATGGCGTTTGAGTTTGTCGGCACTGCCGGACAGGATGCCCTGGGATAGAGATGCAAGGAGCGTATCATGGAAAAACTGGAAAGTCAGGTCCGGTCTACGAGGAATAGCCAGCGGGGCGAGCGAGCCTCGCGGGCGGAGGTTTCGAGCCCCGCCGATCCGGCTTCTGCCGCGTCGCTGGGCCTTCCCGTCACGGCGGTCTTCTGCCCCGTGGACGTCGAGAGCCCCTTCGACACGGTCGAGTGGGAAACGCGCTCGGCCGCGATCAAGGGGGAGAACGGGGAGGTGGTCTTCGAGCAGAACGACTGCGAGATCCCCTCGTCGTGGAGCCAGTTGGCTGCGAACGTCGTCGTCAGCAAGTACTTTTTCGGCGAGGTGGGCACTCCGCAGCGCGAGACGAGCGTCCGCCAGTTGATCCACCGCGTCACGCGGACGATCGCCGACTGGGGCAAGCGTGACGGCTACTTCGCCTCGGAAGAGGACGGCGAGCGGTTCTATCGCGAGCTGACCTGGCTGTGCCTGCATCAATGCGCCGCGTTCAATTCGCCGGTCTGGTTCAATGTCGGCCTCTACCACCAGTACGGCATCAAGGGCGACATGTGCAATTGGCACTGGGATGAGAAGGCGGGCGAGGCGATCCAGCCGAAGAACCCCTACGAATACCCGCAGGGGTCGGCCTGCTTCATCCAGAGCGTGGCGGACAACATGGAAGACATCATGGAACTCGCCCGCAGCGAGGCCATGTTGTTCAAGTTCGGTTCGGGCACCGGGACGGACCTGTCCACGCTGCGTTCGCAGCGGGAGAAGCTCTCCGGCGGCGGCAAGCCTTCGGGGCCGCTCTCGTTCATGCGGGTCTATGACCAGATCGCCGCGGTGGTCAAGAGCGGCGGCAAGACCCGCCGCGCGGCGAAAATGCAGTCGCTCAAGGTCGGGCATCCGGACATCCTGGAATTCATCGAGTGCAAGCAGCGGGAGGAGGAGAAGGCCCGCATCCTCCTGGCCAAGGGGTACAACTACGAGGATGCCTACAGCTCGGTGCTGTTTCAGAATGCGAATCTCTCGATCCGTGTCTCCGACGAATTCATGGCGGCGGCCGAGGCCGGCGAGCCCTGGACGACCCACTGGGTGACGGACCCGGCGGTTGAAGGGCCGTCGTACGCGGCCAAGGACCTGCTGGAGAAGATGGCCAAGGCGGCTTGGGCCTGCGGCGACCCGGGCATGCAGTACGACTCGACGATCAATCGCTGGCATACGTGCCCTAATTCGGGCCGGATCAACGGGTCGAACCCGTGCAGCGAGTACATGTTCGTCGATGATTCCGCCTGCAACCTGGCGAGCATCAACCTGATGCGGTTCCGCCGCCCGGATGGCACGTTCGACGTCGAGCGTTTCGAGGCCGCCTGCCGGCTGGTGCTGATCGCCCAGGAGATTCTCGTCGATCACGCCAGCTATCCGACCAGGCGGATTGCGGCCAACAGCCACCGCTTCCGCCCCCTGGGGCTGGGCTACTCGAACCTCGGCGCCCTGCTGATGTCGAACGGGCTGCCCTACGACTCCGACCAGGCCCGCGGCGTGTGCGGGGCGATCACCGCGCTGATGCACGGCGCGGCCAACCGGACGAGCGCCGAGCTGGCCGCGGCGGTTGGGCCGTTCGAGGCGTTTGACGACAACCGCGAGGCGATGCTCCGCGTGATGGAGATGCACTGGGAGAAGGTCGAACAGATCCAGGTCTGCCCGGCCTATCTGAAGGCCGCCGCGCGAAAGGTCTGGGACGAGGTGCTCGCCGGAGGCCGGCGCTACGGGTTCCGCAACGCCCAGGTGACGGTGCTGGCGCCGACCGGGACGATCAGCTTCATGATGGATTGCTGCACGACCGGGATCGAGCCGGACATCGCCCTGGTCAAGTACAAGCAGCTCGCCGGCGGCGGCACGCTCAAGATCATCAACCGCACCGTTCCGCTGGCGCTCGAATCGCTGGGCTACGAACCGGACGAAGTGGCGTCGATCTGCGACTACGTCGAGAAGGAAGGCACGATCGAGGGCCCCTCCGGCCTGCGGCCGGAGCACTTGCCGGTCTTCGACTGCGCATTTCTGCCGCCGGGGGGGACGCGTTCGATTCCCTGGCGGGCGCATGTGCGGATGATGGCGGCCGCCCAGCCGTTCATCTCCGGCGCGATCTCCAAGACGGTCAACATGCCCAAGGACAGCACGGTCGAGGACATCGCCGGCGCGTACGCGGAAGGGTGGCGGCTGGGGCTGAAGGCCCTGGCGGTTTACCGCGACGGCTCCAAGGGCGTGCAGCCGCTGAGCACCAAGAGCGGGTCGGACAAGGCGGACCAGGCGGAGAAGAAGCCGCTGGTTGCCGCCCCGCGGCGGGAGCGGCTGCCCGACACGCGCACCTCGATCACGCACAAGTTCAGCGTTGCCGGCCACGAGGGCTATATCACGGTGGGGCTGTATCCCGACGGGCGGCCCGGCGAGATGTTCATCACGATGGCCAAGGAGGGGAGCACGATCGGCGGGTTGATGGACTGCTTCGGCACGGCCGTTTCGATGAGTCTCCAGTACGGCGTGCCCTTGGAGGTCTATGTGCAGAAGTTTTCGCACACCCGGTTCGAACCGATGGGGCCGACGAAGAACCCGGACATCCGGATCGCCAAGAGCATCGTCGACTACATCTTCCGCTGGCTGGGAGTGACCTTCATTCCCGGTTTTCGCGAGGCGAACAAGGGACTGCCGTACGGCGATTCGCCGAGGAGTGAACCGGGAGAACCGGAAATGGAAACGGAGTCCAGGCCCGCCGCCACGACGGCCGGCGGGCCGAAGCCTCGCCAGGGAGCTGGCTCCAACGGCGGACAGAAGGGCTCCGCCAACGGGTCAAACGGCAAGACGGAGGGCGGCTCCGGCAACGGGCACGGCAAGACGGCGGTCCAGGTCGCCCCTTCGGCCGCGGACGCGGCGACCGCCCTGCTCAACCGCCTGGCAACCCGGACCGAGTCCGCGCCGGCGCCAACCCCGAGCGAACAGTTCGCCTTGTTCCAGGAAGACGCTCCGAGCTGCGACAATTGCGGTGCGATCACCGTCAGGGCCGGAAACTGCTACCTTTGCCACAACTGCGGCGCAAGCATGGGATGTTCCTAACTGAGCTTGCGTGATTTTAGGGAGAAATTCATGAGAGCGCGATAGCCGCGTGGGCTTGCCCCGCGGCGCGCCTGCGCTGCGGCACAACCCCTACGTAACGAAGCGCGGGGCAAGCCCACGCG
>JAMOAF010000853.1 GCA_023621895.1 Planctomycetota bacterium | reverse complement strand
GCCTTGAACCTTGCCCGAATTTGCGTATCTACCCAGCCCCCAAGCCAGGCACCTGCGCACCTCCATCGCTGGACCGCTGTCTGCCGGTCTGCGAAATTGCTAAGCTGGGGAAAGTGGTTTGGGACCGAAAAAAAGCTGAATGAGCTTGCGTGATTCCGGGAGGAGTTCATGAGAGCGTGATAGCCGCGTGCGCTTGCCCCGCGGCGCGCCTGCGCTGCGGCACAGCCCGTACGCAACGAAACGCGGGGCAAGCCCACGCGGCTATCTGAATAACAGCCGCTCTTTCCACGAATCACGCAGGTCGATTTAGGAGCAGCCGATGATCGGGAGAGTTCTGCTGGCAGCGGTGACGACTGCCGCATTGGCGCCGAGTCTGGCCAGGGCGGCCGAGGCCGGCCAGGTCCCAGGGCAGGCGGCGGCGGATCGGGCGGATGGTTCAGCAGCTTCCACGGAGGGGCTCCGCGCCGTCCGCTCCTCCGGCCGCGAGATACCCGTCAGCGCAAAGGTCGACATCGTGGTCGTCGGCGGCAACGAGGGCGGGCTGGCAGCCGCCTGGAAAGCGGCCGAGGCCGGTTCGACCGTACTCGTTGTCGGCGGCCAGTATTTCTTCAGCGACGAGGTCTCCGCAAAGGCCCGATACTGGCTCGAGCCGGAGGAGTCGCCCCGCGGCGAGTTTTCCCGGGCGCTCCTGGCTGACCAGGCCGAAAGCCTGCCGATGCTTTCCCCGGCGCGGTACAAACGCAAGATCGAAGACCTGCTGCTCGCCGCCGGCGTGGGGTTCCATTTCAACAGCCAACCGGCGGGCGTGATTTTTGACCACTCGGGGCGCCCCTGCGGCCTGGTCGCCGCCAACAAGGCGGGCCTTCAGGCGGTGGTCGCCAAGGTCGTGATCGATGCCACGCCGACAGCCGCCGTCGCGCGGATGGCCGGCGCCCGGACCACTCCCTGGGAGGTTGGCGAGGTGACCGTCAGCCGCACCGTCTACAAGCAGCCGATTCCTGGCAGCCGGCGAATCGGAGATTTTTTTGAATATGCGATCTCGGCGCCGATGCCCACCGGCAGTTGGCCCGAACGCTGCCGGGCGGAAGTCCTCCTCCGCGAGGCGTATAACCACGTCCAGGCCAACCGGGCCCACGCCCACCTGATGCACATGGTCGAGCCGGTCTCGATCGTCTCGGAGTCGAAAACGCCGATCTCGACCTGGCCGGGAGCGGACGGGCTATCGCTCGACGCCTGCCGCCCCAAGGGAGTTGCCGACGTGCTGGTCGTCAGCCAGTCGGCCGGCGTGTCCCGGCAGATCGCCGAGCGACTCACCCGGCCGGTTTACCTGGCCGACCTGGGCGAGCGGATCGGCGAAGAGGCCCACCGGCAGGCGGCGCGGCGGGAACTGACCGGACCGATGCGGATCGGGCCGGCCGGGTTGACGGAAGGTGCGGCACTCGTCGAAAGCGCCGACGTGGCCGAGATTCTGACGGGTCACCGCAGGTATTGCCGCATCGACCTTGGCACGATCCGGCAGGAGGACCTGGCGATCCCCGTCTGGGGGCGATACGACGTACTGGTGGTCGGCGGCGGCACCTCGGGCTGGCCGGCCGCGCTGGGCGCGGCCCGCTGGGGCGCGCGGGTCCTTGTCGTCGAGATGCTCGGCCACCTCGGCGGCAACCGGGAGCTGGGCACGCCGAATTACTGGAAAGGCTACCTCCACGGAATCAACCAGTTGGCATGGCGCGGCGCGCAAGTCTTTACGGAACTGCGGCTGGCCGGCGTCGATATCTGGTACAACACGCTGGCCTGCGGGGCGGTGAAGGAGGGGGACCGCGTCGCCGGCGTGGTCGTCGCCAGCCCGATGGGCCGCGGCGCCGTCCTGGGCAGCGTCGTGATCGACGCCAGCGGCGACGCCGATCTGTGCGCCGCCGCCGGCGCGGAGTACTCCTTCGTCAACGACGGCGACCTCTGCATCCAGGAAGATTCGTTCAAGGACCTGGGGCTCTATGGGAACGTGCTGCCGCTCGATCCGGCCGACGAACACAGCCTGACGATGCACCACGTACTGGCCCGAAAAGCCGGCAAGCAGGACCTCTGGGATTTCTACCCGATGGTGGGAATGCGCGAAAGCCGGCTGATTCGGGGCGAGCACGTGATCGACGTGCCCGACCAGATCATCGGCCGCACCTACCGCGACCTGGTCTCCGTCGCCCAGTCGGCCTATGATCCCCACGGGTATCACGATAGCGACGCGATCTACGCGGGCTTGATGCCGCCGACGAAACACGAGACCAAGGAAGGGTTCATCACCTACATCCCCTTGCGATCGCTCTTGCCGAAGGGCCTGGAAGGGATCATGGTCGTGGGCCGCTCCCATTCGGTGACCCACGACGCGCAGGTCACGGTGCGGATGAACCCCGACCTGATGAACGAGGGCTACGCGGCCGGCTGCGTGGCGGCCGAGGCGGTGAAGACGGGTAAAAACCTCCGCGGCGTGGACCTCGGGCCAGTCCAGGACCACCTGGTGGAAGTGGGCAACATCTCCGCGGCGGACCGGCGCGACAAGTGCGCCGAGACCCCCGAGCCCACCGACGAGGAGCTTGAAGAGGCTGCTGCAAACCTCGGCGGCAAGCTCCAGCTCGCCACGCTGATCCGCGGGGGCGACCGCAGCGTGCCGCACCTGCGGGCGTCGTTCCGGGCCTCGCCCTCGCTGGCCAAGGCCAAGGCGCTATGCGCGCTGGGCGATCAGGCGGCGGTGGAGTATTTGGCGGCGTGGCTGGAGAGCCAGCCGCTTGCCGGCGGCCAGGCGTACCAGTGGGACGCATTCCTGAGCGTGCCGGAGGTCGATGCGGCGATGTGGCTGCTGGGCGCCGCGCGAGACAAGCGGGCCGTGCCGGCCCTGGTCGCCAAGTTGGACCGGTGCACGACCGAAGCCGGCCACTTCAGCCATATCCGCGCGGTGACCACCGCGCTGGGCCGCATCGGCGATCCGGCCGCCGCGCCGGCGATCCACCGATTCCTGTGCCGGCCCGGCGGGGCGGGCCACGCCGACGCCGAGGGCAAGACGGAGTCGCTCCATTCGGAATCGTTCGTGAAGGCCTTCGTCGAGCTGCACGCGGCGGCGGCCCTGGTCCGCTGCGGCGACCGGGAGGGGCTCGGCGCGCGAATCCTCAGCGGGTACCTTGACGACTGGCGAGGCATTTTCGTCAGGTTCGCCGGGCATGTACTGGAAAAGGCTGCGCTCTTGCCAGTTCAACCGCCACCGCCCTCTGGTTCCCAAGCTCCAGCTTGGGAACTGAAGTGACACGTAAACAGAGCGGTCCCAAGCTGGAGCTTGGGAACGAGGTGAAGGTGCATCATGAAAAAGACGTTCC
>JAMOAF010000140.1 GCA_023621895.1 Planctomycetota bacterium | reverse complement strand
CATCGTCCGGGTCCTGACGGATTTTCCAAAGATTCGCGTTGTACTATTCCGACCTTTAAACCTCAGAGGGAGACTTTCGCGCGACCGGATATCGGTCGCCGAATGCCTCCAACCGAGCGACTTTCGGGCAGTCAGGGCGGTTTGCTCCCCGAGTCGCGACGGGTCGAGATTGTGGACCTCACGGATTGTAGGACGCGCGAGTGTCCGGGTCTACATCAATCACGTCTCGATCCGGGTAGAGACAAGCCTGTACGAAGGGCGGCCCGGCGTGGGTTCGCTCGGCAGATTGGAATGGAAAACGATTCGTGGCCGGAGCCCTGAAGAGAGATAGGGGGGACACCTAATGAGATGCGGATTCGCTTTGTGTCTGATGGCCTTGGTGGTAGCTGCCCTGGGGTGCCATGCGCCTCTGCGGCGCGGTATGCCGCCCGCCGAAAGAATGCTTCAGCCGGGACCGGGCGTCGGAGGCCCTGGTCCGGGTGTGATGATGTATCAGCAGGCGGGGGGCGCGTCCGCCGCTGACTCCCAGGTCGCTTTTGTGAGGCCTGAGGGAATGGTTGTGACCTGGGATGCCTCAATGCCCGGGCAATTCGACTCGGTTCCGATGGTCGCTCCTGGACGGCAAAACTTCCCCCAGGGCGCGATCTATCGCCTCAAGTTGACCAACATCCCCGGATACGACGGAGTCGAGCTCTACCCGACCCTTGAGGTCGGGCCGGCGATGCCGCGAACGCAGGCGTTCCTGGCGCACAACGCGATTCCGATCGAACTGACTGCTTCCGACTTCGAACAGGTGCTGGCGGGAAATTTCGTCACCAAGGTGATCTACCTGCCCGACCCGGAGTATCAAGAACTGGCCCTGGCGGGCGTGGAAACGCTCGTCAGCACCCGGCTTGATCCGGGCGTCGATCCGATCGTCGAGGCCGACCGCCGAGGTTCGATCCTGGGCGTCCTGCGGCTGGGCAACAAGGACCTGGAAATCCCCGGCCAGGCCGCGGAAGGCGCCAATGTTGTGCCCACGTCCTATGTCCCCTACCCCGGCGGTGCGATGCCCCCGGGCATGGGAGCCCCGATGACCTCCGGCACTCCGTCGACCGTCCCGACGAACTACATCTCGGGCGTGACCGGCCCGCAGTACGGCATGCCGATCAGCGGAACGCCGATCGGCCTTCCGGGCCCGCCGCACATCCCGCTGGGAGCACCGGCCGGATTGCAGAAGCACGTAATTCGGGACTACACGCCCGTGCATGTCCCCAGCCCGACCAAGGAAGTGAAGGTCCACGTCCGCCGGCTTCCCGGTCTGAGCTATTCGAAGCCCGACAACACCGCTTGGATCGTTGACGGGGCGACGCCGGGATCGGTCTGCCGGCAGCAAGTCTGCGGCGATCCTGCCTGCCAGACTTGCCCGTGATCATACCAGTCTTGAAACGTGCTTCCGGCGCCGCCGTGGCGGCCGGGAAGCGGACACGCGGCCGGCCCGGCGGAGGCGAGGCACTTGGCTTGCCTGCGCCGGGAAGAGACGCCGCCTTATGAGAAACCCAAGTCCTCACCTTGAGGCCGAACGAAATCCTGCCATGGTCCGCTCGCTCAGCCTTACAACCCAACGCCGAGGTGGAAACCCTCGCCAGACTCGCCCTTGCCCGTGCGAGCGACAAGCGATGGTTTCCAACCGCGGCCGCCGGCCGAGTCTGCCGCGAGTTGCCGGCCAGTTGGTGCTGATCGTGGCGGCCGTTCTCAGTCTGGCCGGTCTCGCGCCGGCCCAGCAGAACGTCCACCGACTGTACCATGCAACAATGCCGCCGGGAGCGATTGGAAGCATGCAACTCGCCCGCGGCGGACCCTTGGTGGGCTATTTCCAACCGGTCTTGATCAAGGGCCCGGCCGGCGTGCTGGCGGCCATGGCCGAAGGCGGCGCCTTCGCCGAGGCCGAGACGGCGCCGATCCGCGTGGGGTTGCTGATCGGGCAGGTTTATCGCCTCCGGGTGATGAATATTCCCTTGAATCCAGGCGCCGAGGTATTTCCCACAATCGAAATCATCGACCGCCTGTATCCGCCGCAAGGCCAGGAAGAACGCTTCCCGATCGTCGTCGAAATATCCCACGACGACATCATGAAGGCCCTTCAGGGAACGTTCCTGACCAGGGTGATCTACCTCGAAGATCCGCAGTTGGCCCTGCCGGCCGCCCATGCCGGGCTACAGCCTTCCTTCGACATGGCGCCGGGCCAGGACCCCCTGGCAATCGCCGACCAGCTCGGCCGCCCCGTGGCCATCCTTCGCATGGGCGGAATCCTGCCCACCGCCGACGGCCAGCCGGATATGCAATTCCTCTTCAATTGTCCGCCCTGGATCCGGCCGGCCGTGCCGAGCGCGCCGGCCCCGGGCCAGCAAGCAGACTCTGAGGGGCTCACTTGCGCGCCGCCCGCGGGAACCGCCAAGCCCTGGCCGGCTGACGAGTATATCTGCGACGGCGGAGATCGCGACCAGACCGCCAAGGTCACGCCCGATTGGGAAGTCCGCGGCCTGGAGACCGAAGACACGATCGCCCACTACGATACGCTCGACGGGCGGCGGGTCGTCGAGCCGAGCAACCGTGTCTGCATCTACAGTCCTCGCTTCTCGGCGGTTCGCCAGGTCGTCGGCCTGCGCCTGAACCAGCAGATGCACGCCTCCAGCGGCGTTCGCCAGGAGACGATCATGGCCCGCGTTGCCGACACCCGCGAGGTCCGCAGCAGCACGCAGAATTTCCAGCCAATGGCCGAGGCATCACGCGATCTGGCCAACCTCTACCAGTCCGAGCAAGGCGACGGCACCCTCGCCTCGCGGACGAGGCTCCGAGGATTCCACCAGGGCTCGTTCATGCCTTACGAGAATCTCGTGGCGATCCGCACCGGCGGTTACGACGGCGCCGAGATGGCCTGGCTCGCATCGAGAGCCAACGCGGCAATCGCCTGGTCGCACAATCTGGGCCTCCAGGTGATCATCGATCGCCAGCGGGCGGCCGCGGAGATTCGCGACCAGGGCGTTTCTACGGTCTTCACGGTCAAGCAGCCGCCGACCAATCCGCGTTTGCGGATGATCAAGGTCGCCTCGGCGCCCAATGCACTGCCCGGCGAAACGGTCGACTTCACGCTCCGCTTCGACAATCTGGGCAGCCAGGTGATCGGCAACGTGACGATCATCGACAACCTCACCACGCGGCTGGAATACGTCAAAGACAGCGCCGAGTGCAGTCTCGGCGCCAATTTCAGCACGCAGCCCAACGAGGGCCAGTCGCTGGCCCTGCGCTGGGAAATCACCGAGCCGATGAAGCCCGGCGATGGCGGCGTGATCCGCTTCCAATGCCGCGTCCGGTAGGTATTCCACCAAACACCGCGGCTGTCCCGCATTCTACTGGTTCCCAAGCTCCAGCTTGGGAACCGCGGCCCCAACGACAGCCCAAGCGCGGGGCAAGCCCACGCGGCTATCCGATCCGGTTGTCAGCGTACGCGGGGAGCCGGATAATAGGGGAACTCCAATCCGTTCCCCTCCACGCCTCCGGCAATGCTCTCCGACACCGCTCCCGACGCCCTTCGGGTACAGATCGAACTCCTGCGCAAGGCGACGCCCAGCCAGCGATTCCGCCTCGTCTGCGATCTGACGACCGCGGCCGTCGAGCTATCGCGCGCGGCGATCCGCCGCGCCGATCCCGGGTTGAGCGAATCGGAGGCGAAGCTTCGCTGGGCGGAATTCTATTATGGTGGCCGGCTTGCAGACCAGGTGAGGGAGCATTCAAGAATAGCGGCGGGCGAAATGAGCCAGGTACCCCTCTTCGCGGCCTTGAAACCCGTAATCGAGGCCTTCGAGAGCCTCTCCGTCTCATACTACCTGGGGGGCTCCGTCGCGAGTTCCTTTTACGGTGTCCCACGCACGACTCTCGACGTCGATTTGGTGGCCGATCTCGAGGCAGGCCACGCCCCGCCCTTGATCGCCCGCCTCGGTGACAAGTACTATGCCAGCCAGGAAGCGATCTCCGATGCGATCGCGCGAAAATCTTGTTTTAACGTGATCCACCTACCCTCGATGTTCAAGGTCGACGTTTTCGTCGCCAAGCCAGGGCTTTATGATCGCCAGGCGCTGGCACGCCGGCGAGCGGGGGCTGTTTCCCTTGGCGGCGCGGCCGAGGATTTCATGATTGCCTCGCCGGAAGACATCATCCTCAGCAAGCTCCAGAGGTTCCGGCTTGGCCAGCAGGTTTCAGAACGACAATGGCAAGATGTCTTGGGAGTGCTTCGCGTTCAAGGGCCTCGGCTCGACGAAGCGTATCTTGAGCACTGGGCCCGTGAATTGGGCATCGGCGATCTGCTCGCCCGGGCAAGGCAGGCAGTACCGTCTCCGGAGTTGCACAACGGCGGGCCGAGTCCCCAGGACGCATAACGCCAAGAACGGCCTGTTTCCTTCCCCCTGACACCCCCCTGCCCCGCGCTTTGACCAGCCCATCTAGCCAATTCGAATTCCGCTGCCCCGGCGAAACCTCGGCAATCAGCCGGGCCGTGCATCTGGCCCGGCTCGCCGGCGGCTATCCCGCCTGCCGCCAGTGCCCGCATCGCGACCAGGTCGAGGGACTCTCGTCGCGGCTCGCTAGACTCGCCGCGCTCGTACGCCGCGCTCCGGGGCCGGCCGATTGGTTCCACGAAGAAGGGGCGGGCGGCGGCTTGCATGAAGGTTTTAACGCGGACTTTGCGGGTCGCCTGGCGGCCGCGTTCGGAGTCTCCCTCCGCGACGCGATGGCGCTCGACCAAGGCAACCCGGCCGTCGTCGTTGCCGGCGATGGCCGGGCGTGGACCCAGCAACTGCTCGCCGCCGCCGCGGAACGATTGCGATGGGCCGCCTGCGATGTGGTCGAACTCGGCGCCGCCACCGCCCCTGCCCTGGCCTGGGCAGTCACCCACTGGCGGGCCGACGGCGGATTCTACCTGGGCAATCCCAGCGGCCGGGCGCACGCCGCCGGCGTCAAGTTCTTCCTCTCCAAGGCCCAGCCGGTCTCCGCGGGCGATGCCCTGTCGGCAATCCGCCGGGCGGTGGAACACCCGCCGCGGCGGCCGGCGAGGCGATACGGCGCCGCCCGAGGGCAAGGTGGCGTGCCGCACTACCTCGAACGGTTCACCGAATCGTTCCACGCCCTGCGACCGCTTCGCTTTACCCTCCAGACAACCTGCCGCCCCTTCGCCGCCGCGGTCGACCGCTTGCTCGAAAACACGGCCTGCCAGGTCATTGCCGCGGACGCCATCGGCGGCCCCGGAAATCGGCCGGCCGAGAGCCAGGTCCACTTCGCAATTGCTGTCGACGACGACGGCGAGCGGTGCCGCCTCTGGGACGAGCGCGGCCAGCCGGTGGATTTCCATCGCCTGCTGCTTCTGATTGCGGCCGCACTCGGAGGCGCTCTGGCCGGCCGGGCCGTTGCCGCCGGCCACGGAATCTCCGACGCTGCGGCCGCGCGGCTTGCCGCGCTCGGAGCGCGTGTCGTGCGCTGCGGCCATCTCCGTGCCGAAACCTACCAGGCCCTCGTCAAGCAGCAGGCTGCTCTCGGCGCGGACTCCGCCGGGCGGATCTGGCACACGGCCGGCGGCCATGTCGCGGCCGACGCGCTGGGCACGCTGGCGATCCTGCTCGGGCGGCTCAGTTGCCACGATCGGCCGCTCTCCGAGGTCCTCGACGCGGAGCTTCGAGACCACTAAAATCGTCTTTTGGCAGCGAGACGTTCCCGTTGCGGGTTCAGGCGCAAGTCTGGCAGGCCCACTGCCGCATCAGCGAAGCCTCTGGCGGCGCCAACCACTGCCGCGCGCCGCCTGCGGCCGGCGCCGCTTTTGTGAACGACCGTCGTTGAGTGCGAATTCCCCGCCGGCATGGCCGCCCATGCCGGTACATCCCCCCCTACCCTTCTTTCCGCGGTTTGCGTGCGATAGCCATGCCTGACTGGATTGCTGAACGAACCAAGTGCTTTGACTCCTCCGGGATCCGCAAGGTCTTCGACCTCGGCGCGAAGATGGCCGATCCGATCAACCTCTCGATCGGCCAGCCCGACTTCGACGTGCCCGCCGAGGTCCGCAAGGCGGCAATCGACGCCATCGAGAGCGGGAAAAACGGCTACGCGCTGACCCAGGGGATGCCCATCTTGCGCGAGAGGCTCCAGCAGCGGATCGACGCCGAATACGGCCATCCGGACCGCGAGCTGTTCGTGACTTCGGGGACAAGCGGCGGGCTGATGCTGGCGATCATGGCCCTGGTCAATCCCGGCGACGAGGTGATCGTCTTCGACCCCTTCTTCGTCATGTACAGCGCGCTTGCCGGGCTGGTCGGCGGCAAGGTCGTCGCCATCGACACGTATCCCGACTTCCGCATCGACCTGGATCGCGTGGCCGCCGCGATCAGCGAGAAGACGAAGCTGATTATTTTCAACAGCCCCACCAACCCGACCGGCGCGGTCGCCACCGAAGACGAGGTCCGCGGACTGGCCGAGTTGGCCGCCGAGCGGAACGTCGTCCTGGTCAGCGACGAAATCTATCGCGCCTTCTGCTACGACCGTCCCTTCCTGTCCCCTGCCCTCTACAACCCCGAGACGCTGGTCATCGACGGGTTCAGCAAGAGCCACGGGATGCCGGGCTGGCGGCTCGGTTTCGCGCACGGACCGGGCGAGATCATCCGCACGATGATCAAGCTCCAACAATATAGTTTTGTCTGCGCGCCCCAGCCGGCGCAGTGGGCCGGCGCGGCGGCGATCGACGTCGGCATCACCCAGCACATCGACGCCTACCGCAAAAAACGGGACATGCTCCTCGATGGGATCGGCGACCTCTACGACATCGCCCGCCCCGGCGGGTCGTTCTACATGTTCCCCAAGACGCCCTGGGGCACGGGCGCCGAGTTCGTCGAGCGGGCGATCCAGCAGCACCAGTTGCTGATCATACCGGGCAAAATCTTCAGCCACCGGGATACGCACTTCCGCATCTCCTACGCAGCTTCCGACGGCACCATCCAACGCGGAATCGAGGCCCTGCGGAAGATCGCCAAGGAGGGGCCTTGAGCAGCGCGCCGCGGCTCGCCGCCGGGCGGCGCAAGGTGAAGAGATGGTCCAGGAAATGCGATGGTTTGGCCTGATCCTCATGGCGGCTGCCTGGATCACGCTGCTGGTCTCGTTTTTCCTGCCCGCCACAACCCCGCTGAGCTTCGGCTGGGCGGCGCCTCTCCAAGTCCTGACCGGATGGGAGACCTTCCTCGAGGCGCTCAATCTGCCGCGCGTGGTCGGCTTCAGCCCGCTGGCGATGCTCGCGCTGGGCGCGCCGGCGATCAATGCGCTGGTGCTCGCCGGCCCGGCGGCGATTCTCGCCTTGAGGCATTATGCGGCCGCGTACGGCGCGCTGGTTTGCATCTGCGGCGGCCTGGCAGCCTGGCTCTGCCCGATGATCTACGACGATCTGCGGATCGGATACTACCTCTGGATCGGCTCGATCTTCGCGATCGCGGCGGCGGCGTTCCTCATCGGCATGAGCCACGCGCGCGAGCAGAGCCTGGCCCACGATCGCCGCCTGGCTGAGTTGCGGAAGGTCCAGGCGGCCCTCGAACAGGCCTGATCGCGAGGCGAGCAACAAGGGAAATCTGACGTGAAACCAAGTTCCACACCAACCGGGGCGTTCCTCCGCTATACCGACGCGGTCTACGTGACGCCCCAGCGGCGAGTATCCCCGCTGGCCCGTGCATTCCCCTCGCTGAGTTTCTACCGCAGGTTCATGGCAATCGTGTTTCGCAGCAGCGCGGAGGCCCGGCGCGGACTCTACGGCGACGCGGAGTGGTGCCGCAGCAGCCGCGACGTCCTCGAGACCCTGGAGTCGGTCGGCGTACGCTTCGAGATCACCGGCATCGAGCACCTCGAGCGGCTGAAGTCTCCCTGCGTGGTGATCGCCAACCACATGAGCGTTCTGGAAACAAACGTCCTGCCGGTGGTCATTCAGCCGATAAAACCGGTGACCTTCGTGGTCAAGCAGAGCCTGCTCGACTACCCGGTCTTCAAGCACGTGATGCGTTCGCGCGACCCGATCGCCGTCACGCGCGACAATCCTCGCGAGGATTTCAAGGCGGTGATCGAGGGCGGGACCGAGCGGCTTGCGCGGGGAATCTCGATCATTGTCTTCCCGCAGACGACGCGGACGCGCCAGTTCGACGCCTCCCAGTTCAACTCGATCGGCGTCAAGCTGGCCCTTCGCGCCAACGCGCCGGTGGTCCCCTTGGCCCTGCTCACCGACGCTTGGGGAAACGGCCGCTGGATCAAGGACTTCGGCAAGATCGACCCGGCCAGAACCGTTCATTTTGCCTTTGGCGAGCCGATGGAGATTCAGGGGCGCGGCGCGGAAGACCACCAGAAGATCGTCCGGTTCATCGAGGAGCGGCTGAGCCAGTGGGGCCTTCCGGGCCCCGGTTGAGATGGCCACGCTGCGCAACTGGCACGAGCCGCGCAAATCCAAGGTCCGCAGATCAAAACCAATCGGCAGTGCCCGTCTCTTTCTGGTTCCCAAGCTCCTGCTTGGGAACCGCCGACCCGTGGGAACGAGGTGTTGCGGCCCGGCTACCTGAGCCACTCGCCAAGATGCTCGGCCACAAACGGATCGTCGGTCAAGTAAGGGTAGGTTCGCCAGACGCGGTCGAGCTCCTCGCTCTGCCCCGGGCTGAGCGTCTCTTTTGGGTCGAGGCACCAGGCGCCCGCAAACAGCCCCTGCCGGCGGAGAATCTCGTGCACGCCGGCGATGCAGCCGGCAAACTGGTGGGCCACGTCGAACAGTGCCGCGTTCATGTCGGTCACTTCGATGTTCGTGGCGAGCAGTTCGGCGGGAATCGCGTTGGCCGCGGCGGCCCGGCGGCAGGCGGCGTGCAATTCGACGGCGGCGCGGGTCCACACGGCCCAATGGCCGAGCAGTCCGCCAACCATCCGCCGCTCGACGTGCTTGCCTGCAACCTCGAACCGGTAGGGGGTCACCAGGTCGGCCACGATATTGTCGTCGTTGCCGGTGTAAAGGGCGATGTCGCCGCGGCCGGCCTCGGCCAGTGCGCGGACGACGTCGATCGTCTGGTAGCGGTTGAAAGCGGCGATCTTGACGGCCACGACGCTTTCGATCTCGGCAAATCGCCGCCAGAAAGAGTATGGCAGGGCACGCCCGCCGACGCTTGGCTGGAGATAGAACCCGAAGACCGGGATCACCTCGCCGACCGCCCGGCAGTGGTCGGCCAGCTCCGCGTCGCCGGCGTCGCGCATCGCGCTTAAGTTGAGCAGGCCGGCGTGAAAGCCGCAGCCGGCTGCCGCGGCGGCCTCCGCCACGGCTTCCCTCGTGCGGCCGCACACGCCCGCGACCCGCACCAGCGGCTCGGAACGGCCCGCATCGAGCTCATCGAACACTTCACGGGCGAGCGACAGCAACAGCTCAAACAGTCCAATCTTCGGATCCCGGATGGCGAACTGCGTCGTGTGCACGCCGACGGCGATCCCCCCTGCCCCGGCCGCACTGTAATACCGCCAAAGCGCCCGCTGACGCTGAGCGTCAAACCGGCGGGTCGAGTCCAATGCCAACGGGGTGGCGGGAATCACGGTTCCGCGATCGAGCGTCGCGCGGATCGATGGGGGCAATCGTGTGGGCATGGCGGCACGGTGAGTTTTCAGCGAAACGGGGCAAAACACGAGCGACGACGCAATGCCGCCAAGCGTTCACGGCTTCCGGCATCAAGCCCATTGTAAGGGATGCCCGCCCGCTTGCCATCCATCGCCGGACGGCTTTCCCGGGAACCGGGTATCACGCCGCTGGCGGAGACGGTCCCGATTCTCATGGCGAGAAAGTGGTTTCGGATGCGATCAAGAGCCCGCTTGCGGCGAAAACCGGATCGCCCCCTCCCCGCCCGCCGCCGGCCAACGAGAGCCGGGTATTGCGGCCAGGCCTGCTGACGGTTATTTTCCGGGAAAGACCGATGATCCACACGCCAATCGCATCCAGCGCAGCGGCAGAGAGGGAACCGGATGTTTGAAACCGTGATCGTGGCCGGTGACAAAGCCGTCGAGGAACTGATCCGCTACCGGGCCCTGTTCCGCGACTCGGGGCTGTATCCGTTCCTCATCGGCGACTCCGAGGCGCTCGCCCAACTTTCCGAACAGATGCTATTCGACAAACGTCCCCTGGCGGAAATCCTGGCCGCGGCCTCGCTCGTCCGCGCCGAGGAATGGCTCGGCCAGCGCCGCGCGGAAATGGAGGCGGACAGATGCGATTTTTCCGCAATCCAGGGCAACTGGCCGGACAAACCGCCTGAGAAGGGCCAGATTCAAGCCCATCGTGATCCTCTTACGGGCAACATCAAGGACACGGTGCTCATCGGACGGGTCCAGATCGCCGAGCCCTGGCAACTCCCCGCCGCGCTCCATTTCGGCGGATGGAACGACTGCCCCGAGCCCGAAATCCACTCCGCCATGTTCATGCGCTGGCAGGAAAAATACGCCGCCCAGATCGTCAGCATCTCGGGCGACGTGGTCGAATGCCTCGTGGGTCGGCCGCCGACCGAGCGCGAGGTCGCAATCGAGCTGGCATGGGAGCAATATCTTTTCTGCTACGACATCGTTGAACAGGGCTGCCAGACCGTCGCCAACCTGGCGGCCGCCCTCCTCAACTCAGACTACTGGTACTTCTGGTGGGATTGATCCCGTAAGACGGATTTCATCCCGTGTAACCCGAAGCGTAAGCCAGGCCAACTCGGCTGGCGGCCCTCGCTCACGCTTCGGCTTTTACGATCGGCTCAGTGAATATCCGGGCTGAAACACCATCACCTCAACTCACTCCCCGCAGCCGCGCGATCTCCGCGGCGTCCTTGTCTCCCCGTCCGGAAAGGCAAATCACGACCGCCTCGTCCTTCCCCTTCTTCGCGGCGATCTCGATCGCTTTCGCCACGGCGTGCGCGCTTTCCAGGGCCGGCAGGATGCCCTCCGTTTGCGCCAGCGCGTCGAACGCGTCGAGGGTCTCGCCGTCGGTGGCATAGATGTAGCGGACGCGGCCGGATTCTTTCCAGTAGCTGTGCTCCGGTCCCACGCCCGGATAGTCCAGACCGGCCGAGACCGAATGGACGTCGCAGGTCTGGCCGTCGTCATCCTGCATCACGTAGCTGAAAGCGCCATGCAGCACGCCGGGCCGGCCGAAGTTGAGCGTCGCGGCGTGGTCGCCGGTCTTCGTGGAGCGCCCGCCCGCCTCGACGCCGACCAGCTCAACGCCCCCCTCGTCAACGAAGGGATGGAACATGCCGGCCGCGTTGCTGCCGCCGCCGCAGCAGGCCACGATCACTTCGGGCAACCGCCCGAGCTGCTCAAGGCACTGCTGGCGCGTTTCCCTGCCGATCACGGACTGGAAGTCGCGAACGATTCTCGGGAACGGGCTGGGCCCGACGACGGAGCCGAGGATGTAGTGGGTTGTTTCCACCGACGCCATCCAGTCGCGCATGGCCTCGTTGATCGCGTCGCGGAGAGTCCTCGATCCGCTGGAGACGGGGCGGACCTCGGCGCCGAGCAGCCGCATGCTGAACACGTTGGGTTGCTGCCGGCGGATGTCTTCCTCCCCCATGTAGACAACGCACTCAAACCCGAACCGCGCGCACGCCGTTGCCGTGGCCACGCCGTGCTGCCCGGCCCCGGTCTCGGCAATCACCCGCGGCTTGCCCATCCGCCGCGTCAACAGGGCCTGGCCGAGCGTGTTGTTGATCTTGTGGGAACCGGTATGGTTCAGGTCCTCGCGCTTCAAGTAGATTTGGGCGCCGCCGCACCTGGCGCTGAGCCGCTCCGCATGGTAGAGAGGAGAAGGCCGGCCGACATAATGCCGGTACAGGTCTTCGAGCTCCGACTGAAACGTCCGATCGCCAAGGGCCTTCTCATACTCCGCGCTGAGTTGATCGAGCGCCTTGATGAGCGTTTCCGGAACATAGCGGCCACCGAACGGGCCGAACCTGCCGGCCTCGTCGGGCGCATGGATTGTGGTGGTCATATGCACGAAGTCTCTCTGCGGTTGACTGAAAATCGGTCGCCGGCGACGCAAGACAGCCGGAGTCAGTCGCGACCGGGCTCTGGTGGGACGAGACGCTCGCCCGCCCCGCGCTGACCCCGCCTTGGTGGGGAAAAACCCATTGTGCGGCCAGCCGTTCGCGTGGTCAAGGGGATGGGCTCCGTCGCGCGGGCCTGCGAGGCTCCCATCAGCGGACCGCAGTCACATGAGTCCGAGACACCGCCCGTGGCCGCAGGGTTCGCAACGGCCGGCTGATGGATTACTTCACCGGCTGGGCCGGCTGCTCGACCGTGGTCGATCCCGGCTCGGCTCGCGGCGGCGGCGCGGGAGTTTTCGGATACTGGACGTCGGGTGAACCGCAGCCGGCCGCAAGCGCAAGAAGGGCAGCCGGCAGGAGTAGCCAGCGGCGGATTTTCTGCATTGCGTTCATGGACTTTCTCCGCCCGGCGGAGGCGACTGAGTGGGGGATTGCCAATTACGCGCGAGCCGCGCGGGAACAACTCCGGCCGGCGCGGCCTTGTTTGTTTCGGGTCCGTGTGGGGAGCCCACCCCCAGTGCCTCGCGGTCAATCGAGCGGCGCGATCTGGCCGTCGCTCATCCCGGAGGCCGCCTGGAAGACCCCGCGGTCAATCGTCTCGGCGACTGCGCGAACCGAACCATCGACGAGGCAGAACTGCACGATCCCCGGGTGGCGCGCGGTCCACTGCCACCAGCCCTCGCCGATCCCCCAGCCGGTCGCGGCCATGCCGCATCCGGCCCAGGAAAAAACGAAATGCTGGCCGTCCCCGTGGCCGGAGTCGCCGCCGACATTCTCGCCGAACAGGAGCGTGTTGCTGGAGCCGTCGCGAACGTCCTTGAAGCCGTTTTGCGAGCGGTTGGTGAACACCCCGGCCCAGGTGTCCCAATAGGCGTTGCCGGTTTTGCCCATGCCTCCGGCCACGCCGAGGTAATGGGTCCTTCCCAGAACTTCCGCACTCTCGTCAGCATAGCGCCCGCCGGCCTCGATGACCTCGGCGGCGGCCGAATCGTAGAACAGGTGGATCGTGATCAGGGTCCTCGCCGGTCTGGCCTCGTTCTCCGAGGGGCAGCAGAGGGCGCGAAGCTTGGCCTGGGCGGCCGTCCAGGCGTCGGTCCGCACCCAGTATCCTTCCCCGAGGCGTTCGACGTCGAAGATCGAGATGTTGCCGTAGTTCCAACGTTCGGCGTCGAGGTTCTCGTGGACGGTGTCGATCTCGAGGTAGGGCAGCAGATGGGTCAAGGCGCCGACGAACTGGCCGCTCCAGGGGGGAACCGGCGCCTGGGGTTTCGGTCCCAGGTAGCCCGGCGGGAACCGGTCGTACGCCGAGTGGAAATTGTGGGCGGCCAGGCCGATCTGCTTCAGCCGGTTGCTGCAATCCGCTCGGCGCGCGGCCTCGCGCGCGGCCTGGACGGCAGGCAGCAAGAGGGCGACGAGAATGCCGATGATCGCGATGACGACCAGCAGCTCGACCAGCGTGAAGGCGTTTCGGCGGCCAGGCACAGTCGGGTTCCCATCAGGAGGTTCCGCTTCGCCTCGGAAGGCAGCCGGATCGGCCCGCCTGTCTGGGGAAGGCGCGCGGGGAACCTTGTTTCCTGATTATACGTCACGGCGGGAACGATCGCATCGCGGCGCCCGATGAGAATCACGGAGCGGCCCTGGGCCATCCCCCCCATGCTGGTGCGGGACGGGAGCCCGCCGCCCCGCTCGGGCCGAAACCGGGCCGATCAGGACACGACCGGTTGCCGCGCCGCCCGCCCGGCGGGCCTCAGGTGCGGGGCGTCTTCTCGCTCGCCGTGGGCGGCCGCCGGCCGCTTCTCCTCCGCGCGGTCGCCGGCCTCGCGGGCCTGCTCCTTGCGAATCTCGCGGAGGCCGCTCTTCCAGAAGAAATGGCCGAGCGGGGAGGCCAGCAGGGCCGGCAGCAGGACCAGGTTCCCGATCGACGAGATCGTGAGCATCGCCAGCATCATCGCGCCAAACCGCTGTGTAGGGGTAAATCCGCTGAGCATGAATGCCGAGAGCCCCAGGCCGATCACGCCCCAACTCTGGTAGATCGCCCGAGCGCAGTCTTCATAGGCATACATGATCGATTGGCCTCGGCTCATCCCCCTCTTCTGGCCCTGGCGGCAGAAGATCATGAAGTGGATTGCGTCGTCGATCGTCACGCCGAGCGCCACGGCGGGCACCATCACCGTGCCCGCGTCGATCACGATCCCGTTCATCCCCATGTAGCCGAAGACAAGCGCCAGCGGGAACAGGCTGGGGATGGCCAGCAGAACCCCGGCGGACCAATCACGCATCAGGAAGATGATCGCAATGCCGATCAGCGTCAGGTCGCCAACGAAGCCCAACAGCAAGCCATCGAGCATCGACCGCTGGGCCTTGTAGATCAGCGGCACCAGTCCGGTGTAGACGGCCGAAACGCCTTCGACCCCGCGCGCCCTGTAATCGGCCAGAACCGGCTCGACCTGGCGGCGGATGTCGTAGATGAACTCGCCGTAGTCCAGGTCGTTCAAAGCCCCGACCCGCGCGCTGACGCGCCACAATTCTTCATTCTCTTCGCTGCACAGGTAGTCGCTGAGATCTTCGCGGCTCCGGTTCAGGAGCGTGATCCAGGTCCGCCGCTCGATCATGCCCGGCCGCGCGGGGAGGCTTCGGGTGAAGGTTGGCGCCGCCAGCGTGCTTCCCACCTCCGGCATCGCCTTGATCGTCCGCCGCACGTCCTCGACCAGGCGGAGCTGGTCCAAGATGTCCAGATTGCACTTGTCCTTGTCGACGCGGATCACGACTTCCATCGGCACCAGCGGCCCCAAGTGGTCTTCCAACCAGGCATAGTCGTGCAGAATCTGGGCTTTCGGGGAGAAGAGCCGCATCAGCTTGACCGATGTCTCCACGTACGAGACGCCGTAGAGCCCGACACACATCAGGGTCAGGCAGGTGACGATCACCACCCCGTTGCGGCGGATAATCCAGTCGCCCACGCCGCGCCACTTGGGCGAAAGCCCCGGGTCGTAAGCGTGGAGCCCTTCCTGGTTGATGTTCTTGATCGGCCAGGTTTGCAGCGCGGCGGGCAGGTAGAAGCAGCAGACGATCAGGCTGATCATCACACCGAGCGCCGAATAGATGCCGAACATGCGGATCGGAACCAACTCGCTGACCCCCAGGGATACCAGCCCGATCGCCGTGGTGCTGGTCGCCAGGAACAGGGGCAGCCCCGCTCGCCGCACGGCCCGATCGGCGGCGCCCTCGACGCTGCCGTGCTGGTTGGCCGCGTCGCGGTAATAGTTTGCCAGGTGGATCGCGCCCGAAATCGCCGTCACGTACACCAGCGAGGGCATCGTCAGCAGGATCGCGTTCATCGTCGAGCCGGTGAAATACACCGCGGCCAGGCTCAATCCGGCTGAGAAAATCCCCGTCGTAAAGACCATCACCGTCAGGCCGACGCTTCTCAGGCACCACCACGAGATGAGAAGCCCGACAACGCCGCAAACGCCGGCGAGCTGAAACAGCGACTTTTCCCCCTCGGTGTCAATTGCCACGTTGTCAACCGGTGGACCACCCATGTGGAGCTGGTCGGGCGCGATCGCGCACTCCGTCTCCGCCACCTCGTAGACCTTCTCCACCACCGCATGGAGAAATTTCTTCCGGCCATGCTTCCCCTGCGCCTTCTCGGCATTCCAGATCGCCTCCCCATCGGGGTTAACCGTCAGAACAAGGCACGTCTGCTTGCCATCGGGGCCGATCACGAAGCCTTTGAGACGCTCCGTTGCCTCCTCGGGCGTCAGTCGCTGCTCCTCGATCAACATGTTCCGCAACCGCGTGCCCGTGACCGCGTTGGTGAAGAATCGAAACGGCGGAACTCGGGAAGTGGGGTCCTCGTCAGGGGGGAGCAGCTTGCGGGCCATTAGCTCCAGCGCGGGGCTGTCCAGCGTACAGCCCTCCCAGCTTACCAGGACGAACATGTCGCTTTCGAAGCGCTGGCGATACCACTTAAAAGTGGTTGTTTCCTCGTATTGGGTTGGAAGCCAGGATTTCACATCGTTCGAGTTGCTCATCAACGATCGCCTCGTCCCGACCCACATGATCGGCATCAGGAAGGCGATGATTATCAAGACTTTGAGGCTGTTT
>JAMOAF010000698.1 GCA_023621895.1 Planctomycetota bacterium | reverse complement strand
ATCAAGGAAGTCTGCCATAAACTGCTGACCAAGCAGAAGAAGCCCGACCCGATTTTCGAGCTCGCCCAGGAACTCGAGGAGGTCGCCCTCGGCGATCCCTATTTCGTCGAGCGAAAGCTATACCCGAATGTTGATTTCTACTCGGGGATCATCTACCGGGCAATCGGCATACCCAAGAACATGTTCACGGTGCTGTTCGCCCTCGGCCGATTGCCGGGCTGGATCGCCCACTGGCGCGAGATGCACCTCTCGCCGACGCTCCGGATTCACCGGCCGCTACAGCTTTACAACGGGCACACCAAGCGGCAGTTCGTCCCCTTGATCAAACGGGATTAGTCCGCGAGTAGAGTCCCCACTTCGGCGAGGGAGGACGACCCCGCTGGCTATCGCCGGATGGCGGCGGAGAAGTCCGCCCGCTCGGCGCACTCGTAAACGCGGCGATTCACCCGTGCCGCGAGCCTGGTTTGCTCGAACGAACCTTCCTTCTCGATCATGTCGAGGTCGTAGATCAGGCGGTCGAAATAGCCGGGCAGCAACACTCGGTAGTCGTACGGCACCGAGCCGGTTCCCAAGTGGTTGATGTGGCGGACGATGTTCGTCGTGCAGTTGTTGGTGAAGGTGTGGTAGAACTCGGGGCGCTCCGCCAACTCGTTGACGCGCTGCATGACGTCGACAAACATTGCGCGGACAACCTCTTTCGGCGCGTTGGCCCGGTAGACATACACGCCGCGGAGACACTGGTCGGTGCACACGCGGATCATATCGCGTTCGTCGGCCACGACGTACATCAGCTCGAATTGGCGCATAATGCCTTTCAGCGGCGCATACTGTTCACCCTTCTCCTTGCGAATCTCCACGGAGACTCCGAGGTACTCGTCGCCTTCGAACCCGAAACTCACGGCGATGTGGGCGAGGGCCGGCATTTCCAGGAAGGGAACCACCACGAAGTCGAGGCTCGCGATCTTGTTCAAGTCGAACGTCTTGTCGTAGTGGGCGACGTCGTAGTCTTCGGCCGTCCGATAGGTACAGTTGCGGATGTTGCGAACGGTCACCAGGTCGCCACTGAACTCCGCCCGGGAAAGTACCGCCAGGTCCGGCGTCCAGTCCCGATCGTTAGACGGCGCCAGCGCCTTGACGCCGTTTTCCGGCACCGCCAGGATCGGGCGGACCGTCTTGTCCAAGCCGGGGTCGAGCGGACCGACCGCTGGCACGCCGGCGCACCCGCACACGGCCGCAAGAGCCATGGCCGCGGCAATCGACATTTTAGAAAACGGGTAGGCTGGCACAGAAATAGCAGTAATCCCCAGCGCCAGGCGCCGGCCTGCCGATCCCTCGGCCAGCGCCACTGGACTGCGAAGACAGAAAGGACGCACAGAATGGACAAGGCCGCGGAAATTCCCGCATTTCCGCGCAACCCCGGTTGTGGGTTAGATATCCAAAAGGCCGATCGAACGCAATAGCGATCCACTTAGTCTCATGGCTTTGATACTCAAGTCTGGGAGGCACGAAAATCGAGCGGCGGCACCATACGTTCGCTTATGAGTTTCGCCCCGAAGGGCAGCCATAAATCAGCCCAGGGCAGAGCGCAGCGCCGCCCTGGGTTCGGGAGGGGACGAACGGTGCAAGCCCTGAAAGGGCGAGACATGGCTCCTGCAAAAGCTGACGTGCACCCCCAGACCGTTCGGGGAAGTGGCTCACCTTGACGAACGCGGAACAAGGGGAGAGGATGCCTCCACTGGATCGACCGAATCGTCGCGCAGGCCGACAGCGAGCGGCCCGACGCCCTAAACTGCCCCGGCCCGGAACGCTATGAAAATCGCCCTGGTTCACGACTGGTTGACCGGTATGCGGGGGGGCGAGAAGTGTTTGGAGGTGCTCTGCCGGAACTTTCCCAAAGCGCAGGTTTACACCCTGTTGCACATCCCCGGCACAACGTCTCCGGCCATCGAGCGGATGGCGATCCACACGAGTTTCCTGCAACACGTGCCTGGCGCAAGGCGCCATTATCGCTATTTTCTCCCGCTCATGCCGGCGGCCATCGAAAGGCTCAAGCTGCCCGGCGATGTCGACCTGGTCGTCAGTTTCAGCCACGCGGTGGCCAAGGCCGTGCGGGCGCCGCGAGGGGCGATCCACGTCTGCTATTGCTTCACGCCGATGCGTTACGCATGGCATCGTCGCGGTGACTATTTCGCGGCCCCCGCGCGGATTGCCGGCGCGCCGGCCGCCGCCGTCCGCGAAAAGATCCTTGATTGGATCCAGCGGTGGGACCGTGCCACGTCGGACCGGGTAACGCACTTTCTTGCGATCAGTCGCACCGTGCAGCGGAGAATCGAAGAGAGCTACAGCCGCCCGAGCCGGATTATCTACCCACCGGTCGACACGGAGTTCTACACACCGGATCGCGAGGGCCCGTCCGCTCGAGAAGACTATTATCTGTGTGTTTCGGCCCTGGCCCCCTACAAGCGGATCGATCTGGCCGTGGAGGCCTGCCGCCGATTAGGGCGGCGGTTGGTCGTGATCGGCGCCGGCCCGGAGTGGCGGCGATTGAAGCGGCTCGCCGGGCCGACGATCGAACTGGCCGGCTGGTGCTCTGACCAGACGATCCGGCAGAATCTTAGGCGCTGCCGAGCCGTGCTGTTTCCCTCCAACGAGGATTTTGGGATTGTGCCGCTGGAGGCGCAGGCCTGTGGCACGCCGGTGATCGCCTACCGCGATGGAGGGGCCACGGAAACGATCGTTGAAGCAACCGCTCTCGGCCCCGGGACGGGCTGGTTCTTTGACCGGCAAACGCCCGACTGCCTGGCATGCGCGATCGAGGAGTCTGAACGGACGAGCGGCTGGTTTTGCCCTGATAGGGCCAGGGCGCAGGCCGAGCGGTTTTCCGCCGTGAGATTCGAGCAGGAGTTCTTGGCGTATCTCGGCGAGGTGATTGGCAAGCCTGGCTTTGTGTCAGCCCAGCCGCTGTAGCACGCAGGCCCGCCGGTTCCGTAAATGTATCTATGCCATTATAATGGTGATCATAAATATTGCATCATTCTTGTTGACAACCATTCGCAAGTCCGCCATCCTTGGGGGCATGGGCCACGACCAGCGGCTCCAAGGCCCTGAGCCCGACCGATGCCCAGAGCAAAATCAAGCAGGCGGACGATATGGACCACGACCAGCGTTTCAAGACCCTGATTCGGACGTTTTTCGACCAGTTCCTGCTGCTATTTTTCAAGGATTGGGCCGCGAGGCTCGATCTATCGGGTGTGGAATGGCTCGATACGGAACTCTTTCACGATCCGCCCGACGGTTCCCGGCACGCGCTCGACATGGTGGCGCAAGTCCCGCTCGTTGATGGGGCCGAACCCGGGGCAAGTGCC
>JAMOAF010000047.1 GCA_023621895.1 Planctomycetota bacterium | reverse complement strand
ATTATCCGGACCGCAACGAAGCTCCCAGGATACCGCAAACGGGGCGGGTTGCTCCAAGGGATTCCGATTCCGAGTCTCCTCAGTCGGCGCATGAGTCAACTGCTCTTGGATCGTTCGCTGTAGCAATCCATGGTACTTGGACTCAATCACGTCCAAGTGCCTGATGACTTCAGGCGCAAAAAACAGCGTGTATTTGAGTCGTTTGGCCATTGACTAGAATTATAGTCCAAATTCGAGTCATGTCAGCCCCGTCCGTCAACCGCTAGCCGCTGGCGCCGCGTGGCGGGGTGCGAGGGGCACAGTCCCCATGAACGATTGCGGCAACCGGCGCTGGCTCGACCGTGGCCGCCGAGGACACAGTGTACCCCGGCGACCGCGCGCCTGCTTGGCAGCCTCTGCCAGACCGGCGACAATATGTAACAGCTTGAGGCAGCTTCGCCGCGACGGGCAGCAATCCAACCTTGGGAAAAGAGGCGTATGCTGAGAATTCTCTTTCTTTGCACCGGCAACTCCTGCCGCAGCCAGATGGCCGAGGGCTGGGCGCGACGCCTGAAAGCCGGCCAGATCGAGCCCTACTCCGCGGGAATCGAGGCTCACGGTTTGAATGCGGACGCGGTGCGGGTGATGGCCGAGGCGGGGGTTGATATCTCCACGCATCACTCGAAACGGCTGGAAGCGCTCCGCGGAGTCGAATTCGATTACGTGGTGACGGTCTGTGGCCATGCCCACGAGTCCTGTCCCGTGTTTCGCGGAAAAGCCCGAATCATCCACGCCGGGTTTGACGATCCGCCGCGGCTGGCGGCCGGCGCGGCGACCGAGGAGGCGCGATTGGCGCCTTACCGCCGCGTGCGGGAAGAGATCCGGGCGTTTGTCGAGACGTTGCCGGATTGTCTCGCCCAACACCCGCAGCAAGAGACCCTGTAATGATCCACCGCCCCGCAGGCAGATCGAAAGAGACGGCCCCTTGCATGATTGCTGCGCGGCTCGCCGGCGGCGTGACGGAATTCTGACAAAAGCCTAACCGTGCGTTAACCGAAAGGCGTTAAGATATCCAATCGTACCAGCCGCTGCCCTGCGATCGGGGGAGATTCTCAGGGAACGCATCCGGCGCGCGGCCGGTTCCTATTCCGGAGGCAGCGGCCGGCGAAGAGGGAGGCCATGGACAACAAGTCGGTGCTGGTGGTGGAGGACGAAGAGGATATTCGCAATCTCCTGAGCTACACCCTGCTCAAGGAGGGCTACGAGGTTGCCGGCGTGGCGTCGGGGGAAGAGGCGCTGGCCAGCGCCGAATCGCAACCGCCGGACCTTGTTCTGTTGGACTTGATGCTGCCAGGCGTCGTAGTCCGCGGACGGCGGGCGCCGCGATCGTGATGCTGACAGCCAAGGGCGAAGAAGCGGACGTGGTCGCCGGGTTGAACGCGGGCGCCAACGACTACATCACCAAGCCGTTCAGCCGAAACGTCCTGATCGCGCGCGTCCGCGCCGCGCTGCGGAATGCAGGCTCGAGCGCCGACGCCGCCGCGCCGCCGCCCGAGTCGGATGGAATCCTCAAAATTCACAACCTGGTGATCCATCCGGGGAAGCACCTGGTTCTGGTGAACGAAAGGCCCGTCGAATTGACCGCCACGGAGTTCCGGGTCCTGGAGGCGTTGGCGCGGAAGCCGGGCTGGGTGTTCACGCGGCAGCAAATCCTCGACGCGGTGCACGGCGATATGTACGCGGCTACGGATCGCGCCGTCGACGTGCAGATCGTTGGTTTGCGCAGGAAGCTCGGGCCGGCGGGGAAGTACATCCAGACGGTCCGCGGGGTAGGGTACCGCTTCAAGGAATAGGCAGTGCGCAGCTTCCGATTGTTGTGGCAGGTCTTCTTCGGCTACCTGGCCGTCACCGTGGCTTTGCTCCTGGCGCTGGGGCTGTACGCGTCGCTCCACGCGCGCCAGTTCTATCTTGCCCAAAAGGCCGCGGAACTGGAGGCTGGAGCAAGGCTGTGCGAAGCGCAAGTCGGCGGCCTGATCCAACACGCGGCGACCAAGGAGTTGCAGTCCGCCTGCGAGCGGTTGGGCCGAGCGCTTGCCATGCGAATCACCGTGATTCTGCCTGGCGGCCAGGTCGTCGGCGACAGTGCGGAGAACCCTGCCTTCATGGAAAACCACCGAAACCGCGCGGAGGTCCGCGAGGCGCTCGGCGGCAGACTGGGACGCCGGACGCGGTTCAGCACGACGCTGGCGGAAGAGCGGATGTACGTGGCGATTCCCCTGCGGCGCGATGGCGCCGTCGCGGCCGCCATCCGGGCTTCATTTTCCGTGCAGACGATGGCGCAGACCTTGCACGCGGTCTACTGGCGGATCGCCGGCGCGGCGCTGGTGGCCGCCGTGTTCGTGGCGGTCGCCAGCCTGCTCGTGGCGCGGGCAATCGTCCGCCCCCTCGAGACAATCCGGGCCGGAGCGGAGAGATTCTCGCGCGGCGAGCTCGAGCACCGCCTGCCGGCCCAGGGCGCCTTGGAGATCAGAATGCTCGCTCAATCCCTGAATGCGATGGCGGAACAGCTGGACCAGCGGATTCAAACGATCGTCCGCCAGCAAAACGAGCACCAGGGAGTGCTGGCAAGCATGAACGAAGGGGTCATGGCCGTCGATCTGCGAGGCAGGATTTTGAATCTCAATGGAACGTGCGCGCGGCTCTTGGGCATCGAAGTGGACAAGGTTCGCGGGCGGATGGTCCATGAAGTGGTCCGCAAGTCGAACTTGTTGAGCTTTATCGAGCGGACGCTCTTGAATGCCGAGCCGGTCGAGGCGGAATTCGAGCTCAGCGGAGCGGAGAACCGCTGGATCCACGCGCACGGGACAGCGCTGCACGACGCCCGGGACGAGCGGATCGGGACGCTCGTCGTCCTTCACGACGCAACCCGGCTGCGGCGATTGGAGAGCATCCGCCGCGATTTTGTCGCCAACGTTTCCCACGAGTTGAGAACGCCGATCACCTCGATCAAGGGATTTGTCGAGACCCTGGTGCACGAGAACCTGGAGGACAGGGAGCAATCCCTGCGTTTTCTCGCGATCGTTCTCAAACAGGTAAATCGTCTCGATGCAATCATCGAAGACCTGCTCTTGCTCTCGCGGATCGAGCGGGGAGCGGAAGAGCAGACCGTCGAACTGGCCGATGAATGCCTCGTGGACGTGTTGCGCTCAGCCGTCGAGATGTGCCAAAAGAAGGCTGCGGAAAAGCAGATCGGGTTGGAGGTTGCGTGCCCGGCCGGCCTGGTGGCGAAAATCAACGCGCCGCTCTTGGAACAGGCGGTTGTGAACTTGATCGACAACGCCGTCAAGTACAGTCCGAACAACGGCGCAGTGCGGATTACCGCCGAGCAGCGGGGGGGCGAACTCGTGATCGGCGTCGAGGATGCGGGCTGCGGCATCGCGCCGAAACACTTGCCGCGGCTGTTCGAGCGATTCTACCGCGTTGACAAGGCCCGGAGCCGGGAGTTGGGGGGCACCGGGCTGGGGCTGGCCATCGTCAAGCACATCGTCACGGCGCACAAGGGGTCGGTGCAAGTCGAAAGCACGGTCGGCAAGGGGAGCGTCTTCTTCATCCACCTGCCCGCGGCCGGCTGAAATCCCGCCGGTTATTTCTTCAAGTCCCCGATCGCCCACTGGATGCCGGCCAGGTAGTGCTGCATCACCTCGGGCGTGGCATAGACGCCAGCGCAGTGGCCCAACGAGCAGTAGAAGACGCGTCCCTTGCCGTAGGAGCGGATCCAACTGACCGGATAGTCCCCCTCGGGCCGCTTGCCCGGGTCTTTCATCTTTGACAGGTCGAGGCTCATGATGATCTCGACCTTCTTCGGGTCGTAGGGTTTCCCGAACATGTAGATTTCGTCGTAGACTTCGAAGGTCTTGCCGGCGAGCGGCCTGCAAATCGGATGGTCGGGTTTTACGGGAGCGACGGCCACCGTGTCGGTGAAGTGGCCGCCGTAGCTGCCGTTGAGCATTTCCAGATACTCGGGCCAGCGGACTCCGGCCACCGCGCCGTGAATGCCGACGATCCCCTTGCCGCCTTTGACGAAATCGATCAGGCTTTTTTGGAGCAGCGCCTCGCGGGCTTCGAGTTTCTTCTGGGTCTCCGCGTCGAGCGAATCGAAATCGGCCGGGCGCATGGGATAGCGCTCGTGGGTGTTGTTCATCACCACGGCGTCGAATTGGGCAAGGCTTTCGGGCAGGAAGACCGCCGGGTCGCCGCTCGATACGACCTCGAATGCCCCGCTCTTCTCAGCGATCGCTCGCATCGCGTGGAAACAGCAGACGACCGACTCGGGGTGGTTCGGCATGCGGCCATAGACGAGCACCTTGCGGGCTTTTTGCGGCGCGGCGATCGGCGCGGCCGGCGCCGCCGCGGTGATCTTCGCCGCCGTTTCGGCACTCAGCGTGTAGCTCTTATCCGCCGCGGACAACGACGCCGCAGTCAGCAGCGCCAGAAAAATCCCCGCCACACACGCCGTCAGCAGTGTTCGTGCCATGTTTCTTCTCCCCTGAGTCAGTGAAATGTCGGCTCAAGACCAGATCATAGATTCGCCGCGCATCTGAAGCAAACTCTCCGCCGCGATTCTTGCCACAACCCTTGCGGGGGGCTATCATGCCGGTGGGCTAAATCAGCTTGCGTGATTCCGTGAGGAATTCACGAGCATGATAGCCGCGTGGGCTTGCCCCGCGCGCGCC
>JAMOAF010000427.1 GCA_023621895.1 Planctomycetota bacterium | reverse complement strand
GGGAAACACGTCCTCGTTTGGGCCGAGTACGGCACCGGCTGCGGCAGCGAAACTCGCGATAAGCACGATATGCGGCATAACAAAGGCCTCCTATCCAGGATAGTCGTTCGGCTGGATCTTCTGGATCATGCTCAAACTTTCGGGGGACGCCGATGGACCGGATACCTTTCGCTCTTCCGGCAGTTTTCCGAACACCTGGGCACGTCCCGCGGGTCAATCGATCGCACGCTATCCCCTCACCGGCGACCCGCAATCGGCGTGGGATGTCCGGGCCTTGCCATGTCCTTTCCGTTTCCACGATAGTAAAGATTCTTGCCCTGGAAGTACTTTCCAGGAGTGATTGCCCAAAAGACCTCCGACCGACCGCTCTTGATCGAAGACGAGTCCATTGAGAAAAACGAACGCGAAAGCGCGAAAGAACGAAAGCGCGAAATAGAAGCCGACGAGTCGTCAGGGCGCGCGTTGCCGCACGCACTCGTTCGCTCCGTGCGGATCGATGTTCTCCCCTCTTTCGCGTTTTCGCCCTTTCGCGCTTTCGCGATGAGCTTTCCGAGAGGATCGCACGACGTTCGAGATGAGGGAATATGAGCGGCGGAGTGTGGACGGGCTGGCGCGTGGCCGCGGCAAGCGCAAAGGCGGAGTCCGCCCGGGGAGACGTCATGAGAACGCCAGGAGCGGTCCAGCATCACCTTCCCCCTCATGTGGATGTGATGATGCTGCCGACAACGGGCTACCAGACTCGCCGCCACATGGGAACATGGCTCGCGCTCGCCAAACGGGGCTTTTCAGGACGCGTTGAAGTGGCAGACTGACCGGATCATACCCAAAGCGCGGGGGATGTCAAACAATTAGCGATTAGCATGGAACATGGCGCTGTCCGAATAGCCGATTACGACCGGCTCTGGCTCGATAGGGCCGTGGAAGATCGCGCTGGCAAGCCGGAGTTGAAGTACCGCGACGACTACGATTCGGTATACGCAATGGCGGACAAGCGGTATCTGACGGTATCTGACCCTGGATAGCGAGCGCCGAGCCGCTCGTCAGACGCCGTCGCGGTGGCGGCGGGGGCCGCCGGCTGGGGGGCGTCGCACGGTCAGAATTCGCTGTTCTGGGCAAAATGGCGCGAGTGGGCAGCGCTGCGGCACGAAGTCCTATTGCTTTTCCTCGGTGTTTTCGGTATGCACCGCCTTTTCGCAGACGTCATCTGAGTGCTCGGTCTGTCTCTTCCCATCCGGTCCCCCTCTGCGCAAGAGCGATGAACTTTCGAAACCGCTGCCAGCGTGAACTTATTCTTCTGGTGGGTCTCTGCTTGTGCGGAGGCCTGATCGCCGTGCCGGCGTATGGCCAGGCGTCGGGCGAGTCCGGCGCGAAGGCGGTCTCGCTCGTGCCGCAACGGCTGCCGATCTGGAAGCCCTCCAGGCAAGAAGGAGACGCGGGGGCCGATCGGGCCACGGCGGTGGCGGCTCCCCAGGGCTCGCAGAAGGCGGCCGTCTCGCTGCCGGTGGCGACCAGCGGCGCCGCCGCCCGGCCGGCTGGCGGCAGTCCTCCGCAGGCGGCAAACGCCGGCGTGGCCGCACCGGTCGCGCCGCGGGTCGGTGGCCTCCATGCTCCCGAGGCGGTAGATTACGGCCCGGCGCTGGAGCCCTTGATCACCGAGGGTCCCGGTAGCGACCTGACGGTCGTTTTGCCATCCGCCCAGCAGGCCGCGCCGCAATACCAGCCGCGCCGGCCGGCGTTGTGGTTCGACGCGAAGTACCTGATGTGGTGGGCCGAAGGGAGCCGCACGCCGGCGCTGGTGACCAGCGGGATCGGCGGATCGACCGGCGCCCTGGGCGAATTGGGGACGGAAGTCCTCTTCCCGAGCACAAGGGTGAATTCCGGCATGCGGCACGGCTTTCGCGCGGGAGGGGGCTATTGGTTCGACGAGGCCGGGCTTTTGGGCATCGAGGGCGACTACCTGATGCTGCTCGAGGAGAGCGAGGGGTTTTTCGCCTCGGGCGACGGTGTCCCCGTCCTCGCCAGGCCGTTCTTCAACATTGTCACCGGGCAGGAAGACTCGCACGTGTTCGCCTATCCGGATGTCGCGTCCGGCTCGATCGACATCTCGTCCGACAGCCGGATGCAGGCGGCGGGCCTCTGGTTTCGCAGGGCGATTCTCGAAACGGCTGACTTCCGCTGCGACGGCGACGACCGGTCGGGCGCCCGGGTCGACTTCCTGGCGGGCTATCGATTCATGCAACTGGACGAGGACCTGCGAATCCGCGAATCGTTCGAGGCGGCGGGCCCGACCCGGTTCGACCTGTTCGACTCGTTTTCGACCGAGAATACGTTCCACGGGGCGAATCTCGGCGTCCTCGCGGAGTTCCGCTACTGGGCGTTTTCCCTGGAATTGTTGATGCAGCTCGGGCTTGGCCATTCGTCGGCCGACGTGGTGATCGACGGGGCGACGACCACGGCCACCGGGGGCGGCGCGCCGGTCGTATCCGACGGCGGGCTATTGGCGCTGACCACTAATTCCGGCTCCTATTCGCAGGGCGGGCTGGCCGCAATTCCGGAACTGGGCGTCTCGGTCGGCTGCAACCTCACGCAGCGGCTGCGGGCAACGTTCGGCTACACGTTCATCTACTGGAGCCGCGTGGCCCGGCCGGGCGAACAGATCGACCGCAACCTCAACCCGACGTTCTTTCCCAACAACGGCCCGGCCGTCGGCGCCCCGCAGCCGGAATTCACGTTCGTGACCACCGATCTGTGGATCCAGGGCATGAATTTCGGGCTCGATTACCGGTTTTGATGGTGGATTGCCCGGCTCGTTTCCAAGCTCCGGCCTTGGGGCCGACACGAAAAACGGGGCGAAACGGAATGCATTCCGTGCGACGAGAATAATCCAGCCCAACGGTCGATTGGCCACATCACGCGAGCGCGGGGCAAGCCCACGCGGCGGATAGCGGATGGCGGCGCGAGCGCGGGGCAAGCCCACGCGGCGGATAGCGGATGGCGGCGCGAGCGCGGGGCAAGCCCACGCGGCTAACGGCGGATGGCCACGCGCGGGAGGGCGATCAGTTCCACGGACCAAGCGTCCGCAGGACGAAGTCGACGGTCTTGGCGATCGACTTGCTGTTCGTTCCTCCCGCTTCGGACCGTGCCTCGACGAACGAGAAATCTCGCACGTCGCACGTGAGCTGGTCGTTTGCGAGGCTTGCCGAATTGAATTCCGCGCGCAGAGCGTCGTCGAGGGCGGAATCGTGGAGCACGGCCGTGTCGTATCCGCCGCCCCCGTAGATTCGGATCGAAGCGATCGCGCCGGCCGAGTAGACTGTGCTCCACTCGCCCAGGCTCACGTGGTAGCCGTCGGCGCTGGGCAGAAACTCGACCGCCTC
>JAMOAF010000402.1 GCA_023621895.1 Planctomycetota bacterium | reverse complement strand
GTCTTGTGGACGTGATGGGCGACGACTGGTCGGTCGTGCAGGCCGCACGGGTAAGCTATGGCGAGGGGACGCGCCGCGTGTCGGACGACCGCACGCTGATCCGGTACCTGATGCGCCACCGTCACACGACGCCCCTGGAAATGGTCGAAGTCAAGCTTCTGGTGCGGGTGCCGATGGACTGCTGGCGTCAGTGGATCCGGCATCGGACGGCGTCGGTGAACGAGTATAGCACGCGATATTCGATCGCCATCGACGCCAGCCAGGCGACCGCGCCGGACCAGTGGCGGCTTCAGGCCGCATCGAACCGCCAGGGGAGCGAGGGGCGGCTGAATGCGGAGACCGGTAAGGAACTGACCGAGGGCGAGGATCGATTGCAGGAGCTGGCGCGGACCACGTACCGGCGGCGTCTCGAGCTGGGAGTCGCCCGGGAGCAGGCGCGCAAGGATCTTCCCCTCTCGACGTACACGGAGGCCTATTGGAAGATCGATCTGCACAACCTGCTGCACTTCCTCCACCTGCGGATGGATGAGCACGCTCAATGGGAAATCCGGCAATATGCCAAGGTGATCGGCGAGGAGATCGTGCGGCCGCTGTTCCCGATCGTCTGGGAGGCTTTTCTGGATTACCAGGTCGATGGCGTGCATTTGACCCGGTTGGACCGCGGGGTCATCGAGCGTCTGGCCGCTGCCGGCCGGCTGCCGGCGGACGAGGCCGACTTTCTCCAGGCCCAGGACCCCGAATGGGCCGAGCTCAGCCGCTGCCGCGAGCGCGACGAGTGCCGCGACAAGTTGGTTTGTTTGGGGCTGCTCCGGCCGGCCCCCGGCGCTCGGTAGGGTGGTGCATAGCGGGCCAACCCGACGCGGCTGGCAGGACCGCGGATGCCGGTCCAAACCGGAAAACGCCGCCCTGCCGCATCCGGCAGCGCCGCCCCACCGTGACGCTGTTGGAGCTAGAAGATGCCGGCGGCGCGATCGCTTTCGTTGCGGGCTTGCTCCTGGCGGACCTGGCCCATCATGTGGCAAACGGCGCGGAGGTATTCGCGCCCGGCTTCCGCGAAATCAGCCTCGAGCGCGGCCGTCTCGCCGGCCTCCTGATGAGCCTTGATGAGATCCCAATCGACGTGCCAGGACTCTTTCTCCGCGACCTCGCGGAGCTGGTCCAGGAGATCGCCTGCCCACTGGATGAACTCGGTGTCGGGGGAGCAAAGGGTCTGGCGGTAGGGTCCTTTTCCGCGCGGGCGGCTGTCGAAGACCATCCGGCGGGGCTTCGTGTAGCGGTAGATCAGAGCGCCGCAGCCAACAAGAATCGCCGCGAGGAGAAGGGCGATGGCGACTTTGGCCGAATCGGTGACGGCGAAAACCCCGCTGAGGGACAGCAGAATCCCGACGAGCGCCCAGACGCTCGTGTGAACCGGCCGGGTGGTTCCGTTGCCGTTTTCGAAATTCGCCGTCTGTTTTGGAGCGTCGACCGTTCGCTGCGGACCGGTGATTCGGGCAATTACAGCCGTGATGTTGTCTGGACCTCCGCGAAGGTTGGCTATGTGGACCAGGGCATGGGCCGCCTCGCCGGGCTCGAGGCACGCGAGGATCTGCCCGATCCGGCAGTCGCTGAGCTGGCCGGACAGGCCGTCGCTGCAAAGCAGGAAGGTATCGCCCGTCTGCACGGGGAACGGGCCTTCCAGATCGGCCTGGACCTCCGGATTCGGCCCCATGGACCGGGTGATCACGTTGCGGGGAATAAAGGAAGGAATTTCCTCTTCATTCTCGGAAAGGTGGCCCGCGGCCCTCATTTCCCAGACGAGGCTGTGATCGAAGGTCAATTGTTCCAGGCACTCCTCGCGGAGCCGGTAGACGCGGCTGTCACCGACATGGGCGATCAGGGCTCCCTGCGGCAGAATCACGAGGGTGTCGACAGTGGTCCCCATCCCGCGGAATTCGTGATCCGCCTCACCGCGGCCGTTGATGTAGCGGTTTGCCTGGAGCACGGCCTCTTTGAGGGCTTCGGGCGGCGAGAGGTCGTCCAGTTTGTGGTATGTCAGGGGGACGACGTCGGTCGCCAACTTGCTGGCCAATTCACCCGCCGCGTGGGCTCCCATCCCGTCGGCGACCATGAACAGATGGCCGCGGCTGTCGAAACGCTCCTGGCTTGCGGCCAGGGCCACGGCCATCGAATCCTGGTTGTTCGATCGGCGCAGACCAACATCCGTAACAGCGGCCTGCTGCAAACAATGATCCCAGATGCCGGGTTGCCGATCCATGCTCGATGCCGAAGGTGGGCAATCAGGAGGGAAAGCCCTGTTCCGAGGTGGCCCGAAGAGGTTTACTTGCTATTCTAGCTTTCTCGATAGGCTTCAGCCAGACCCGCGGTACGCTCGACAGAGGGGGGGCAGGCCACACGAGGCCGGCCAGGACGGACGCTGTGGATTTATCCGAAAATACTGCCCTTGCCGGGCTTGCCGGGCGGCAACTATACTCCGCCCGCCATGTTTTCTGTTCCAGTTACCCGCCGAACGCTGTTTCAACGCATTGCGGCCGCGTGCCTTGTTTGGCTGCTCCTCGTGGCGTGCCTTACCGGATGTGTCCGCCGCCGGATGACGATTCGCACCAACCCGCCAGGAGCGGTCGTGTATGTGGACGATTATGAGATTGGCGCGACGCCGGTGTCAACGAATTTCGTTCACTATGGGACCCGGCGAATCCGCATTGCGAAAGACGGCTATGAGACGCTGACGGTCGAACAGCCGATTCCCGCGCCGTGGTACCAGGTTCCGCCGTTGGACTTTTTTGCGGAAACGGTCATTCCCGTGGAGATTCGCGACCACCGGACACTTAACTATCAACTGGCGCCTCAGCGGGTGGTTCCGCCAGACCAGTTGCGCGGTAGGGCCGAGGACCTGCGTGCGCGTGCCAATATGGCGAGTGCCGCGGTTGCGGCAAGTCCTCCTGCTTCCGGTCCGGCGGTTCAGACGCCCGCCGTGACTCCGCTCCAGCCGGCGGCGCCTCCGGCGGCCTGGCCGGCCCCCCCATCGGCCAGCAGCCAGGGCGTCTATCCCGACCAGGGGCCGGCTACGGGAGCACCGACGCTCCCGCCGGGTATCCTGCCCCCCAGCGGCGCCGGGCGAGGCGCCGGTCCGCAGACGCTTCCGCCCGGCGGCACGCCCCTGCGGTCGTCCGGAACGTGAACTTTCACCGCAGGACACCGAGTGAGGGCAGGCCCTTGGTGCCCTCTTCCGGCTTGATCGCGCCGCGGACGCCGAGCAGTTCGGGATGCCGTGCGATCTTGTCGGAGAAGACCCTTGCGTCGCTGATGATCGGCCGCAGTTGTTGTGTCAGCTCCTCGACATTTTTGGCCGCCCGGTTCAGGCTGTGGTAGAGTTCG
>JAMOAF010000425.1 GCA_023621895.1 Planctomycetota bacterium | reverse complement strand
AGCGCACCTCGCCGGCCGAGGCGAGGGCTTCGGCAATCTGCATCTTGCTCGCGATCAACCCGTTTCGGGCCCGGGCGCGGACCTGTTTCTCGAGAATCCTGAAGATCGACGCCCGCAGGTTGTCGAGCTCCGCCAGCGTCTGATCGACCTTGGCCTGCTGGTCGATGATTTGCACCTCGTGCCAGGCGGTCGCCGCCTCCTGGGGCTTCAGGTCGAGTCCATACTCGTTGAACATCCGGCAGTCGCGGATCGTCGCCCGAACCAGCACCGTCTGACCCGGCTTGGCCAGATCGGCGGTCATTTTCACGAGGTGCTCGAGCACGACCGTATTCTTTCCCCCCAGTTCGGTCCAATCCTTGATCGTTCGCGCGGTTGCATCTTCCGCCGCTTTTTCGTCTCCGGCCGGCTCGCCGCCCGGGCCGTCCTTGACCTTCATCTCCAGCCGGACCCGGCCGACGCCGTGGTCGTCTGCCCCTCGGATCATCACCGGCAAATCGCTGCCGGGCGCCAAGCTGTTCTGGCGCGGCGGCTTGAGCAGTTCGATCGTCGGGGGCAGGTCGGCGAGGACGCGAACGCGGTTCAACCGGGGATCCGGATCGGCCTGCCCGTTCTTCTCCAGGTGCACCGAGAAAGTCGTGTTCTTGACCAGGGGCATCCGCACGACCATCAGTTGACCCCCCGACTGCAACTCGCCGCTATAGATCAACCCTTCGGCGTCGATATGCCCCTTGGTGATCGGGATCGAGGGGCGGATGCGAAGCTCGGCAATCGTGAACTGCGGGGCCTCCAGGTCGGCAGTCTTTTGAATCCGCGTTTCCGCCGCGCGGCCGAGATACGTCGGATAGTTCAGCGTGACCTCCACCTCGTCGATCGTCGGCTTCTGGATTACGCCGACCTGGTAGCGCCGGGTCTGCGAGTCGCCGATCTCCAGCCGGTACGAAAACGGCGAGCTGACCGTGGGAATCGTCAGCGTGTATCTTACCGGTCCACCGCCCGGCTGCGCGCCCTCGGCCGGCTGGCTCTCCGCAACCGGTTCAGCCAGCGACATCGGCATGTCGATCTCCTTGCCGTTCTCCTCGTGGAGAAACAGCGTGGCTGCCGGCGGCGGCCCCGCCGGCGCCGCGATCCGAGCCGCGATCTCCAGGCTGTCGCCCAACAGAATGTCGGTGTCGCCGGGCGTGACATCCAGGATCGTCACCGAACCGACCGAAGGAACGAATCGCCACGGCTGCATCAGCCGGCCCGCCGCCGAGCTGAGGTTCGGGCTGAGCCAGTGCGCGAGCACGCCAACCAGGAAAAGCACCGCCAGCACGGCGATCGATTCGGCGAGATCTCTCGGCGTCTGCATGCAGTAGAGAAACCGCCGCCAACGCGATTCGCGGTCGGCGGCGTCCTCAAATCGCACACCCCCCGCGCGGAGCGCCGCCTCGTTAACCGCCGCCTGGCAGAACGGCCGCGATTCATTCACGCGGTCGCCGGCCAGTTGCACCACGTTGATCAGGTCGCTGCCCAGTTCCGGATACTCCGTTTCCACGCAACGCGCGGTCGCCTCGATCGTCCGGTGCGACCTGGCCATCCGCCGCAGGGCAAGAACGGCGAGAACCAGCGTCATAACCGACCAACTCGCCAGCAGCCCGGCCAAGGCAAACTGCGAAAACTTCATCAGCGCATCGGCCAGCATGAACACGAGCGCCACGGCAAACGACACGCTGATCGACCAGACCGCTGTGCTCAGCAGGGTAAAAATCCACCACTGCTGCCGTGTCGCGTCGAGCCGATCAAGGATTTTCTCTGCGGCAGGAGACATTGGAAGGGTTCAGGGTTCGGGGTTCAGGGTTCGGGGTTCGGGGTTCGGGGTTCAGGGTTCAGGGTTCAGGGTTCAGGGTTCAGTCTTTACTTCCATCTCGTTCCTTCCGTCATCTCGTTCCCAAGCTGGAGCTTGGGAACCAGGTTGTGGTAGGAACCAGGTTGTGGTAGGAACCAGGGTGTAGTGGGAGCTGTGGTGTGGTGACGATTGTGGTGTGGTGACGACTGTGGTGGTGATCAGGGTGTATTCGGAACCAGGTTTTCTCAAAGGGGGGGTGTCGTCCTCGCGGCGGCCTAATGGGTCACGGCGTAGACCAGGATGTTCGTGCCGATCGCCAGGGCCGAGTCGTCTTTCAACCCGTGGCTGTAGGGGTGGGGGAACTGCTCCCAGCCGTTGCCCAGGTCGAACTTGCTGTAGACCACGGCCAGGCGGCCGTCGATGGCGATGCCCTCCAACTCCGGCGTGTCGAACGGGCCATAGTCCTCGCGGACCCGCGGCGTGTAATCCACCCGCAGAATGTCGTTGTGGCAGTGGTAAAGCGGATGGTCGTCCGGCAACCGCTCCAGCCGGCTCTCGGGCAGGACCTTGGCCAACTCGCGGCGAAACGCCGCGTCGAACGACATCCGCCCGCAACACGCGTCGGCCACCAGCAACCCACCCGCCGCCAGGTAGCGCTGGAGGCGGCCCACCTCCTCCTCGTCCCAGTGGAAATCGTGATGGCCGGTCATGTAGAGGACCGGGTAGGTCGCCGTTTCCGGGTCCGCCAGGCGGACGTTCCGGCGCTTGAACTTCACCTCGAGCGTCGAGTTGTCGCGGGCGTGCTTCAGCAGGTTGTGGACCGCCGACGGATCGGGGTCCCAATCCCCCTGATGGATCAACTGGGCGAAGACGAAATCGTCGCGGCTGGGCGCCTCCGCCTCGTGATAGACCTTCGTCGTGCTCAGAAAACGCCCGAGCTGGAAGCTGCCCAAGAGGTACGTCACCAGGTTGGCGCCGACCTGCCGGGCCTGGTCGACGGCCACCCGCGTGCCCCGCGGATGCTCGTGGCCGTCCCAGCCGCAGGTCAAATCGCAGGGGGAGAAGATCACCCCGCTGCGGCAGCCGAAGTCGATCGACTCCAGCGAGGGGGCGCCGGTGTACTCCGTGCCGTCGCCCTTCTTGTATTGGAACGAGGAGAGCTTGTAGTAGGAGGAAAAAACCGGCTCCTCCGGCAGCATCTTCCGCAACGGCCGCCCCGGGAAAATCTCCTCCATCTCGCGGCGAAAACTCTCGGCGAAGTCGGTCCACCCGCAGCAGGCGTCGCCCACGATCATCCCGCCGTCGGCCACGTAGCGGCCCAGCGCCGCGCGCACCTCGCCGGTGAATTCGAACCGGTTGTGCCCGGCGATCAACAGGGCCGGCAGCTCGCGGGGATCGAAGGAAAACTTCGTCAGGTCGGCCTCGATCGAGCGGTAGAAGATGCCGAGCTTCTGATTGGTCCACTTCAGCAGCGTGTCGATGTCGGCCGGATCGGTCATCCAGTCGCGGTACATCACCCGCTCGCCGTCGCGGGTGATCCAGCGCGGCGCGCCCAA
>JAMOAF010000757.1 GCA_023621895.1 Planctomycetota bacterium | reverse complement strand
TGGGCTGGCTTAGGAACGTCCCTTCGGGACGAGCGATCGGCGTCGATGCGGCTCGGCCACGTTCGGCCGGAGGGCGCTTAGTTGTTGCCAGGAAAGTCAATCTCATTGGTAAAGTGGGTATTCAAGGATCTATGTCCCATATTTCTTTAGGGCTTGATTCTTTTCCAACCGGGGCAGACCCTGGGCTGGCTTACGAACGTCCCTTCGGGACGAGCGATCGCGCGGTCGATGCGGCTCGGCCACGTTCGGCCGGAGGAGGCCTGGTTGCCATCTGCGAACGGTGAAGAAACAGAGCCGGCACGGTTACTTGGCCACTTCCGCGAGCATCTCCAGAAGCGCCGCCGTGATCTTTCGCGACGCTTGAACTTCCAGGTAGCTGCTCGTGGCGCGCCACGTCTCGTAGCCGCCCAGGGCGTGCTGCTCGGGCGACGGCAGGTAGCCGTTGTAACCGTTGGCCAGGTCGATCGTGAACGTCGGATGCAGGGGGCTGCGGCGCTTGATCTCCAGCCCGACCTCGGCAAAGGCCTCGCAGGGGATGCTCACGATCCCAAGCTCGCCGATGCGGATCGCCTGGAGCTTGACGTTGACCGTGTCGGGGTACTTGTCGATGATCAGCGCCGATTCGGCATAGTAGCGGGCAAGGCTGGGCAGTTTCTTCTCGTCCGTTTCTGCCAGCATGGCCTTGGCCTGCGCTAGTTCGTCTGCGCTGGCCTTGCGGATCCCGAGGTCAATCCGGCGTTCGACCATCGCCAGGGGCACGCGGTCCTGGTACGTCATCTTGGCGCAGGCGGCCTGGGCCGCATCGGCCACGCGCGAGGCCACCGTGCGGATCCGCTCGAAGATTGGCACCGCCTTGCGCGGCTCGCGGAAATTGATGTTGTTCACGTCGCCGCTCGTGCCGTTGGTGAGCATCGCGACGAACGGTCCGCTCGCGCCCAGGCGGGCTTCGATCTGCCGGGCGAACTCGCCGAAGTAGTCGGCCGAGACCGTGCCCGACGGCACGTCGCCGACGTAGTGGAGCGAATAATTGGCCAAGAGGGCCAGCGGCTTGCCGTCGGCCGTCTGGATCGCAACCGCGGAGACATCCGGGTCGGTCGGGCCGGCCGGCCGCAACAAGTCCGCGCTGCCAGCCGGCGGATTCGTCCGCACCCGGTCCATGCGGCCGAAGGGGTTCGGTCCCAGCAGTTCCTCGCGCATGAACCAGCGGCGATTATTGACCTCCTCGGGCAACGGCGCCACGCCCCAGCCGATCCTCGCCGGCACGGTCCGGCCTGCCGCCTGGGCAACGCCTTCGGCCAGGCCTTCGACGACCAGCTTGAGGTACTCCGGATCGCGCGGGACCTTGGGGTTCAGATCGGTCAGCGTCGGCGCGGTGTGCGTGTGCGTGGCCGCCATCAACATGCGGTCGACGGGAATCCCCGTGCGCCGGCTGGCCAGCTCCTTGGCCTCGTCGAGCAGGTCCCGCGGAATCACGCACGTGTCGCAGGTGGCGATGGCCAGCCGCGTGCGCCCGTCGTCGAGCACCAACGCGCGGACCATGAGCGGGTCGTGGGCCGAAGTGGCCTGGCGATCGTTGAAGCTGCCGAGCATGGAAACCGGCCAGCGGCGGGGCGTGACGTCGACCAGTCCCGTCCCGGCGCGGAGCGCGCCCGGTTCCGCCCCCTGGGCCGGCAGCCCTAAGACCGCGCCGACTAACCACGCGCATCCCACGACGCTCCACGAGATCGTTCGAAATCGCATCGATCGCTCCTCCTTCAAGGGTGGGCTCAAGGGAACCAGTCCCGGGATGGTCAAACAGTTGGACTGTCAGTAACCAGTTGCGTTTCCCGGTTTCGTTCCGAGGAAAGTGTATCTGCCGTGCGTTAGTGGGAGCTTTGCGGGATCGAGTCCAGATGTAACACCGGCCGCCAGACGGCGCGCCGCCCAGACGCCCCCATCCGGCTCGGGGACCGCCGACGCAGTGGTTGTACGATCTGGCTGCCTTACGATCGCGTACTGCTTATCCGCCACGGCTTCCGTCCAGTCGTCGAGCAGGTCCGCGACCTCTGCCGACGGCTCCGCTTTCAGCCGGGCGGCTACCTTGCCGGCTAGCCGCTGCTTGTCGGCGTAGGCGTGTTTCTCCAGAGCCTCCCACCGTGATCTGTCCGTGGTTAGTGATTTTCCGGCCTTGTAGAGATCGCCGTTCACCAGGCAACGCGGCGTCTTGCGCCCGCCCATGAACACAGGAAACGACAGGGAACTGGCCGGCAGCGAGAACCACGCGCAGGTCAGGACGGCCGGGTGCTCGGGATCGATTTCGACCGTCATTCCAGAAATGGACGAGGCGTGGCAAATCGACGGATCGCGCGATACGTCGTGGAAGCAATGAAAATCGATCGGCCGGTCGGCCTGGCGGAGACGGACGGCGGCTGCGCTCTGGTCAAGCCGGCTGAAATACACTTTCTGCGCGTGAATCTTGGAAGCCACGTGCCGCGAGTTGCTGCTGACCTCCAGGATCGTTCCCAGCCGGTCGACGAAGAGCCAGTGCGTCCCATTCACCGTGCCGCCGGCGTAGTAACCTTTCGCCACGACATCCTGGATAACGTTCAGCGCCTCGGCGCAATCCGACGCCCTTTCGGCGATATGCCGGAGCAGGAAACCGTTCATCATGCCGCGGTATCGTGGCTCGGCCTCCGCGGGCAGGAGCGCGTTGGGGTCGTCCTTCCGGGTCAAGTGGGCCGGGTAGTCCGCGCTCCCCGCCAGACCCTTGTCATTGACCATCATGGAACAGTCCACCGTGCTGGCGTTCGATACGGCCATGAACTTGTTCACCCGCGCCACGGAACTCGTCAAGACGTAGGCCGCCTGCTCGCAGTCCGCGTTGTCGCGGTTCTTGTGGAACAAGATGGCGCTATCCTGCGTGAACTGCTTGGACACGGCATAGGAAGTGCACTCGTGGAACCCGATGTTGCGCGGTGCGTTCGCCAACATCGACAGGTAGAGGTCGGCGTCGACCCCCGCGGCGGGGGCGATGGCTCGCGCCTCGTCGATCCAATGCGGCGCGATCCGTTTCGCGATGTCCAGAAACGGCCGCGCGCGTTCGATCAACGTCTCTTCGGACACGTTCTCTGCCCGAGCCTTGGCCCGGTACTGCTCCATCGCGTTGCGGATGGCCGACCGGTTGACCGTTCCCCAGGTTTCTCCGATCTCCGCCGGCGTGCCGCAGAGTTCGACCACGCGGGGTGGATCGGGTTCCTTCGCTGAGCGGGACTCCGCGCCGCGCGGCGACGCACCGAGGGGCAGGCCGCCGACGGCTGCCAGGATGACGATCAGAATCTGATGTTTGAGAACCATGTTCTTTCTTCTCCGGCACACCAGCAATATGACTGGGTGTTTCTTGAGTTC
>JAMOAF010000910.1 GCA_023621895.1 Planctomycetota bacterium | reverse complement strand
GGCCTTCAATGAACCCTGGAAACGCCGTCTTGCCGGCGATGTCGACCACTCGCGTATCCGGACCGATGTGGCGCGACACCTCCCGCTTGGAGCCGACGGCCAGGATTCGTCCCCCGCGGCACGCCAGGGCTTCCGCGGTGGGGCGTGAATCGTCGAGCGTGACGATCAGGCCGCCGAGGAGGACGAGGTCGGCTTTCTCCGCTGCGATCGCTCGAGGAGCCCCGACTGTCAACATCAGGACGGTCAATGCCAGGAGCCGTGTCATCGTGGTAGCCGCCGGGATTGGCAGTTGGTGAACCTAGGAGGCCACTTCCTCCATGGCGGCCTGGAGCGCCGCGATTCCCTTGGCAATATCCCCCACGCGGTCTGCGCCCGCCTCGCGTTCGAAGATGTAGTCGCCCTGGTAGCCGGCCTCGGTCAGAATCCGCACGAAAGCGACCCAATCGATCTCGCCCGTTCCGACGACCACCTCTTCGCCCCACTGGCCCTTGACGGTGGGCCGCCTGGCGTCTTTGACGTGCACCTGTTGAACGTGGGAGACGAGCTTCCGCAACGCTTCGATCGGTTCGTCCATATCGTAGAGGATCAAGTTGGCGGGATCGAAGTTGACCGTCACGTTGCTTGCGCCCCGTTTGGCCAGCTCGCCGAGGAACGCCAGGAGCGTATCGGCCGACTCCTGCCCGGTTTCGAGCAGCAAGAATCCGCCGATCTGGGCGTAGAACTGGGCGATCTCCACGATCCGTCCACACAGCTTGTCGAAATCAGGATCGCTCGGCTCGTGGGGAAGAAAGCCGGCATGGGTGGTTACGAGCTTCAGCCCCATCTCGCTGGCCAGGGCCGCCGCGGCCTCGGCCGTCTCCCGGTTCCGCTGCCAGTGTTCGTCGGGCACGACTCCGCCGGTCACGCGAATCGTCTCCGGCGTGGTGTAGTCCTCGCCGATCGTGGAGAACATGCCGGAGACGATCGAGATTCCCGATTCGCCGAGAATCTCCTGCGTCCCTTCCCAGGTGCCCGGATCGTCGCGGTGCGGCGTCAGGCCGAGTTGCACCTTCGTCAGGCCGAGGGTTTTCACTTTTTCCGCAAGGTCTTGCGGCCCGGTGGCTTGGAGCGACCAACTACAAACACCGATCTGATCCGCCGTCTGGGTTTTCATTGCATCATGTCTCCGTGATCGTGAGGCTCACAGCCCGTACCCGTACAAGTCTGGTGGAAATCGTATCCGCCGTCAAGCCGGCTGACCTCAACCTTCGAACCAGTCAGGCACGGCGAGAATTGTCGCCGCCCCGGCAACACGCACCTCGATCCGCCCAGGGCCGATCCTCCGGTACGACGCTCGAGGCGGATCCGCCTGGCTCGCTTCGGTGGCCGTGACCACGTGCAGAAACACCGTGCGGCAGCCTTGCTGGCCAGGATCGATCTGGAGCACGTGCCGGCCGTACAGCCGGTGATACGCGTTGCCCTCGGCCGGCCCCTGCGACTTGCCTGAGGCAGTCAGCGCCTCCACGTCGCTGCCGGCGTGGGCGATGAGTGTGTACTTGCGCGGGGCCAGCGTCTGGCAGAACAGGCGAGCTTCCGGTCTCTCGGGTTCCAGGCTCGGATCGGCCCATTTTTGGGCCGGTGCCCGGTTCGTGATGGTGAACAGGTGATCGCCAATTTCCGGCCTTGTGGGGCTATGGAACTGCCATTGCCGGCGGATGTCGGGCCTGGCCGTCTCGACAATATCGAGTACGACCAGGTGCTTATCGGCCAACCAGACAAACTCGCGGAGCCATTGCCTGCACTTGTCGGCGGAGTTGGTTTCGGTCAGGTCGGCGCGGCAGCGCGACTCGCGGTCGCTCACCTGCCAGTCGGTGATCGTGACTACGTCCAGACCGTACCGCTCGCGGATCGCCAACCATTCGGCCCAGGTCTTGTGATCGGTCTTCAAGCCGCGGCGGGTCTGCTGATCTCCGCGATCGTCCGGCACGTTCGGATCGGTCAGCAGGACGACATTTGCCGAGACGCAATTGCGGTGGTACTGGTCGGGGGGCGAATCGTACGACCCGTAGCGGCCGCCGCGCGCTGCCAGCGGGGCATACTTGAACACCTGGAATTCGCCGGCCGCGACCCCTCCGTGGACATCCAGGGGATCGCCGCAACGGAAAAATACGTGGGTGGCGTTATCGGGCTGGCCGTCCGCCGGCCAGTCGCTGCGGAAGAACCCGTAGCCGCAGCTCTCCCGGCCGAACAGTGCCGCCCGCGGCAACTCCGTCAATGGCTGGGGCGACAGCGTCACGTCGCGAAAGATGAAGTTGTGTGCATACTCGGGGTGATACAAGGCCGGGCCAAACCGTCCCAGCCACCGCTGCGACCACGCCCGGCCGTATCCGCTGCGGGTGACGTAGCTGGCGATGTCCAATCCCTGGCAGAACTGATCGTGCGTGTCCCAAAGGTCTCGGGACTGGTCGTTGATATCCGTAAAGGCAAACCCCGGCCGCATGTACCAGAGGTAGAACCGGACAATGCCGTCCAGCCAGCCGCCCTGGTTGGCGCCGAGCCATGGGTTCGGATTCTTGCCGGTTGCGGACCACCAGGCCGCGCAGATTTGAGGCAAGTCCACATAGGTGTAGAAAAAGGTGTACGTGGCGCCGGTTGCGGCGCCATCGACCCACCGGTACGCCTGGAAGTAGTCGTTGACGCCCCAGTCGCGGAACAGTTCCAGATACCCCTCCGCCTTGCCGCTGGCTCCGTCCAGCGCGATGCCCGCGATGCACATCCCCGCCAGCGCCCCCGGCGTGCGCGAGTAGAAGTACGGCGCCTGGCCGCCGCGAATGTGCGCGGCGGCGGCGTCTGCCGCTTTCTCGATCTTGGCAATCGTCGCCCGGCGCGTCGCCTCGTCGAGCTGCTCGTAGAGCCAGTCGAACAGCGCCGCAAGCTCGACGAGCGCCAGCCCGCGGTCGCTCCATGTTCCGCCTTCCGCGTCCATTGCCCGCAATCCGGCAATCGCGGCCTCGAGGTCCTCTTGCTCCCCATGGGTCATCCAGAGGATCGCCCGGCCGAGAGGCCTCGCCCGCCACTTCTGCCGCACGCCGGCGAATTCGTCCCGCCCGAGCGCCTCGCGCAGCTTGACGATCGTCAGACCCTCGAAGTCGTCCTGGCGGAGGAACACGCGAGGCCGCGTGTCGAGAATGGGGGCGGCAAACGGATTGTCTTGAGCAGAAGCCGCGCCAGTGCCGAGCGCGCCCGCGATCGACAGAAATCCCAAGACCGGCCACCGTCGGAGGCCAAGGAGTTGCCGTCGCATGAGCCTTCCTCCCGAAAGCTGATTCTTGCGCCGCCGGCCGTTTGCAGGCCTGCATCGGTTGGTTATTCTTGTACCAGACGGAGCGGGCGATTCCAAGCAGTC
>JAMOAF010000739.1 GCA_023621895.1 Planctomycetota bacterium | reverse complement strand
TATGGGTGGCACCTATTTGTGGCACCGGGGCAGCGATCAGGAGGTTTACGCCATGAAGCGATTCGCGCATGTGGCGATTCTCTTGCCCGAGCTCCTGCTTGCGATCGTCGCGGCCGCCTTCGGCAGCGACAAGACGGCGGGCCCCGCCGAGAGGTTTTTGGTTCAGACCGGTCATGCGGCGCCGATCCGGTCATGGGACTTCTCCTCCAACGCACAGCACTTGTTGACACGCGCCACCGATGGCCAGTGCATCTTGTGGGATGTCCGGAGCGGCGACGTGGTCCGCGTCGTTCAGGACCCGGCCGGGCCCTGGCCGGCGAGCACGCTCTGCGACATCAGCCCCGATGGAGCGGCAATTCTGCGCAGCCAGCACGGCCAGGTTGACCAAGCGCGCCTGATCCTTGAAGAGGCCGCGACAGGCCGCCTGCTCCACATTTTGCCGCTGGAGGGCGATTCGGGGCCGGGAACCGTCAAATTCAGCGACGATGGCCGGTACGTCTTCTCCATGCAATGGGGGCACCCCGGCGCCCACTTCCACCTCTGGGACGCGGCTACGGCTGAGTGCATCATCAAGCCGAGCACCCAGCCGGCTTACGAGACGCCCGATCAGGCCGGCTACGATTACTCGACCAGGGGCAATCTCAGGTACTTCCAATTCTTCAAGCACGCGCGCCCCGACGGCAGACTGCTGGCGTTTCAAGGTTGCGCCACGATGTGCAACGCGACGACCGGCTTCTACTGCCCCGACAAGCGGCGTTTTGTCACCCGCGATTGGTCCGATACCGGCTCGGCGGTCGACGACACGGTGATCTGGAATCTGGAGGCCGCCGAGCAGCTATGGCACGGCAACGAGCCGTTCAATGAGCAGGAGATCTTCGCTTTCAGCCCCGACGCGCGCCATTTCATCCGCGGAATCCACCAGAAGGCCGTGGTTCTGATGGACCTCGAAACATGCCAAACCGTGCGGACCTTCGATGGGCATCAGGCAAAGATCACCAAGCTGGCGTTCAGCCCCGACGGGGAAACGATCCTCAGCGGCGATGAACAGGGGATGGCGATCGTCTGGCACGTCGCGACGGGCCGGCAACTGGTGAGAATCAAGGGGTTCGGCGGGCCGATCCGCTCGGTCGCCTATCGCCCTGACGGAAAACGCATCCTCGCCAGCGGCGGTAAGCAACCTTTTGCAGTGTCCGTCAGCGTCGCGGGCGACTCTTGGTTCCCCATCGGCAGCGCCGGCCAGGCCGCTTTCAGCCCCGACGGAAGGCGGATCGTCACCGACGCGGCGATTTGCGACGCGGAAACCGGCGAGACGATCCGCCGGATTCTCTGGACCTCGCCCTACCGGATCGAACTCAGTCCGAACGGCAACTGGGCGATCGGCGTTCCGAAAACGCCGCCCCGTAGGTATGCGTCCAGTGACGGGACGCCTGCGACGCCGATCCACGTGTGGAACACGCGAACCGCCCAGGTCGTGCACGATTTTCACGCGCCCGGCGATTACTATGACGCATCGCGCTACGGGGAGCCGGCTCAGCCGCCCGCCACGCGGACCTCGGCGGGTGATGGAGACGTGAAGCCCTCACCGTTTGGCCCCCCGCCGGCCCCGGTCGGCCGGTTGGCGCCCGCGACGCGCGACGTTCTTCCGGAGATTGCCGGGTTGGATGCCGAAGCGCGGCAGTGGCTCGACGGGCTGGTCGACGACGAGCCGGACAGGCGGCCCCGCGGCCCCTACCACACGGCGCCCGGCTACAGCCCGAGCGGGCGCTACCAGGTTCGCCGCCCATCGTCGCCGACGCGAGGCGGATCACCGCCGCTCGAGATTCTCGCAGACGATGGCCAACCGGCCGCCACGCTCGATGCCGAGCCGCTGCTGCCGACCGCTTGGATCTTCAACGGCGACGAGACCCGACTGCTGGCCGCCTATCGCGGCAAGCAGCCCGAGCGCACGCTGATCCTTTGGGACCTGGCGAGCGGTGAGCGAATCCGCACCGTCGCCGCGCCTCGCGAAGAGAACCCGGCCTGGGAGATTTGCGCACTGACGCTCAGCCCGAACGAGCGCTACGCGGCCGTCGGCGTCCAATCCGGATACCGGATCTTCCTCGTCGACCTGGAGACCGGGGAGAGCTTTTCGATGAAACACGAGAAAGGGCAGAACTACTCGATCGCGCCTGCCCTGTTCAGCCCCGACAGCAAGCGTGTCTATTGTTATGGTCATCGCCGCACGTTGTGGGACATCGAAACGCAGAGACTCCTGGCCGATTTCGGCGCGTACAACGGCGCGTACTCGCCTATTTTCAGTCCCAACGGCAAGATTCTGTTCGTCCAAAGCAATGTTCATGGCGATGCCCTCTGGGACACGCAAACCGGGCAAATCGAGCACTGCTTCGGCAACGACGGCGCGGCTGGGCTGTTGAAGTTCAGCCCCGACGGCAGGCGCCTCGTGCCGATCGGATCCGGCCGCACTCCGCCGGCGCTTTGGGACTTCGAAACCGGCAAGCCGATTTGCACTCTCGCCCTCGAACCCGGCGGCCCGATGCGCGACGCCCTGTTCACGCCCGACGGCCAAAAACTGATCACGACCCACGAGCGTGCCCTGGCCATTTGGGATGCCCGGTCCGGCCGACGCTTGAGCGTGCATGAAGACGGCGCTTTTCCGTTCGACTTTCGCGGCAACATCCAGTTCCCGTTTTTCGTCAGCCAGTCGCGGCTGGTGACCGTCCACGCCACCGGCGCCGTGCTTTGGGACGTCGAGGCCGGCCAACCGGTGCACCGATTTCCCACGCCGTCCGGCAGGCGGACCGCGGCGATTCTCGAGGACGGCGGCAAGCGCCTGCTCAGCGTCTCGCCGGGCGCCAATGCGATCCTCTGGGACATGGCTACCGGTGAGAAGCTGCAAACCTTCGACGCCATGCCGGCCGACGTGGCCTCCCCGTTGGGCGAGGTGCGACTGAGCGGCGACGGCGCGCGGGTCTTCGCCCGATGCCGCGCCGGCCAGGCGGTGATCGCCTGGGACGTTGCCACCGGCCGGATCGGCGCGCGGTTTTACCTGGTCGACGGCGGCGGGGGCTGGCTGACCGTCTACCCCGAGACGGGGCGGTTCGTGGGCGCGACCGAATACGTGCGAACCGCGTTGTAGCTTCAAGCAGTCTCTCGACCGCGGACAAGGTTAGAACAGATGCGACGAAACGTCTGGGATTCTCCTGTTCTCCCGAGGATTCGCAACAGATGGAAGAAGATCCGCGATGATCATGGGTTCGGCGGCAGGTCCTGAACCTGCCCTCGTCTGAGGCTGAGGTCGTCGAAGTCCCATCGTTTCAGCGTCCGCATGTCATGCAGCGACAATTCTGCTTCTGAACGGAGTTCGGTGAGAACCTCGACGCCCGAGCACGCTCCG
>JAMOAF010000636.1 GCA_023621895.1 Planctomycetota bacterium | reverse complement strand
GTAGGTGAAGTGTTGCAACTAGGGGGATTAGCCGAGGCGGGATTCGAACCCGCACGGGCCTATCGGCCCACGGGATTTTAAGTCCCGTGCGTCTACCGATTCCGCCACTCGGCCAGGCCACGCGGCCTTCATACGTTGGGGTTTGGCTCCTCCTGGCCGCCGTTGCCCAGGGCAACGATGCGGTTGATCGCGTTCAAGAACGCCTTGGCGCTGGCCTCGACGCTGTCGGTCGACACGCCGCGGCCGCGGTAGAGGTTCCCCTTGTACTCCAACTGCACGGTGACTTCGCCCTGGGCGTCCTTGCCCACCGTCACGCTGTGCACGCGGAAGTCGTTGCAGACGACCGTCACGCCGGTCAACTCCTCGATCGCCAGGAAGATCGCGTCGATCGGTCCGTCGCCGCAGCTCATCTCGCCGCGTTTCACCTCGCTGCCCCTGCGGAGCGCCAGGTTCACCTGGGGAACGCGGCTCGTGCCTGAATTGATCTGGTACGATTCGAGCGACCAGATGTCGGCCACGCCGCCGATCTGCTCTTCGACGAGCGCGGCCAGGTCGCCGTCGTAGATCTCCTTTTTCCTGTCGGCGAGGTTCTTGAAGGCTTCGAAGACGGTGTTGAGCTGCTCGCCGGTCAGGCGGTAGCCCAGCGCGCGGGCGCGCGAGGCGAGCGCCGCCCGGCCGCTGTGTTTGCCGAGCACGAGGTCGCTGGCGGTGAAGCCGACGTCCTCGGGCCGCATGATCTCGTAGGTGGTTCGTTCCTTGAGCATTCCGTCCTGGTGGATGCCGGCTTCGTGGGCGAAGGCGTTGCGGCCGACGATCGCCTTGTTGCGCTGGACGTGCATGCCGGTGATGTGGGACACGAGGCGGCTGGTGGGGACGAGCCGCTGGGTGACCACGCCGGTATGGGCCTTGTAGTAGTCGTTTCGGGTCCGCAGGGCCATGACGACCTCTTCGAGCGAGCAATTGCCCGCCCGCTCGCCGATACCGTTGACCGTGCATTCGATCTGGCCGGCGCCGGCCTCGACGGCGGCGAGGCTGTTGGCCACGGCCATGCCGAGGTCGTTGTGGCAGTGGACGCTGATGATCGCCTGGTCGATATTGGGAACGCGGTCGCGGAGCGTGCGGATCACGCGGCCCATGTGGGCCGGCGTGGCGTAGCCGACGGTGTCGGGGATGTTGACCGTCGTGGCTCCCGCGCGGATCGCCGCTTCGACGACGCGGCAAAGGAAGTCTTCTTCGGTTCTGGCTGCGTCTTCCGGCGAGAATTCGATGTTCGAGCAGTAGCCGGCGGCGTGCTCGACGCCGGCGACCGCGTGCTGGATGATCTCCTCCTTGCCCATTTTGAGCTTGTGCTCGCGGTGGATGGCGCTGGTGGCGAGGAACACGTGGATCCGCGGGTGCTCGGCGTGCTTGACGGCCTCCCAGGCGCGATCGATGTCCGCGGTGCGGCATCGGGCCAACCCGCACACGACGGGCCCGCGAACAGCCTTGGCGATCTCGCGGACCGCTTCGAAGTCGCCCGGCGAGGCAATCGGGAAACCGGCCTCGATGACGTCGACGCCCAGGTCAACCAGGGCCTGGGCGGCCTCCATTTTTTCGGCCAGATTCATGCTTGCGCCGGGCGATTGCTCCCCGTCGCGCAGCGTTGTGTCAAAAATGACGATCCTGCGTGATTCAGATTCCGACATGTTTTTTTGAGTCCTGTTTTCAGCGAGAGATTGATGGCTGGGGAGGGCCGGCGGCGCGAAGCACGCAACACGGCCGAAAGATCAAGAAAGAAGCTGCCGACCCCTGGTCGGCGGCGACAACGCCAACCACGACCTGGTTGCGCACGCCCGGCGGAGCGGCGCTGGGCTGGTGTTTTTCTTGACGGGGTGGAGTCTCATGGGGGTCGCTGTAAAAAAAAGAACCCTGAGGCAGGCGTTGGCCTCAGGGTTCGTTTTCGTGCCGGATCAGTCTGTTCGCGCAAACCCTAAGGCTATCCCTCGGCGAGGGGCAAAAGCGATAAAGCCAGAAGGTTTGTCAACGTTGCCATCAAAAAGCAGCTCCGAGAAAGAGATCGACAGGGAAGTCTACAGTTCTTAAGAATCCCGGTCAAGCCGGAAGGTTCACGTTTTTTTCGCGTGCCAAGGCCCCCGGGCACCGTCCGGCCCGCACGGCCACAACCGCGGCTTGTGGTAGGGTGGTCCAGAGCGAGCCATTTTCGTTGAGCCTGGAAGGGCCGATCGATGCACCATCCCGGCTGAAGTCCGAGTCGCCATACGAGGATCGCCGGCCCACCTCTTGGTAGGGTGGTCCAGAGCGAGCCATTTTCGTTGAGCCTGAAAGGGCCGATCGATGCACCATCCCGGCTGAAGTCCGAGTCGCCATACGAGGAGCGCCGGCCCACCGTGATGCGGCGAGCGTTTGCAGCGGTGGGGCGGCGCTGGCGGTTGGGTTGTGTGGGGTTGTCCGGAGCTTGGGTGCGGAAAGGGTGGTTTCGGCCGTTTTGGGTTGGGCCGCTTTGCACCACCCTACGATGGAGCGATGCAGCGGTGGGGCGGCGCTGGCGGTTCGGTTGTGTGGGGTTGTCCGGTGCTTGGGTGCGGAAAGGGTGGTTTCGGCCGTTTTGGGTTGGGCCGCTTTGCACCACCCTACGATGGAGCGGTGGGGCGGCGCTGGCGGTTGGGTTGTGTGGGGTTGTCCGGAGCTTGGGTGCGGAAAGGGTGGTTTCGGCCGTTTTGGGTTGGGCCGCTTTGCACCACCCTACGATGGTGGGGCGGCGCTGGCGGTTCGGTTGTGTGGGGTTGTCCGGTGCTTGGGTGCGGAAAGGGTGGTTTCGCCCGTCTTGGGATGGGCCGCTTTGCACCACCCTACGATGGAGCGATGGAGCGGTGGGGCGGCGCTGGCGGTTGGGTTGTGTGGGGTTGTCCGGTGCTTGGGTGCGGAAAGGGTGGTTTCGGCCGTTTTGGGATGGGCCGCTTTGCACCACCCTACGGATTTTCGCGCGGTCCCCAGATTCCTCTTCCCTGGGTCTTGGCGTCGGCTTCCGCCTGCCGGAATCGGCGTTTGACCGCCTCCGAGTAGGAGAATTCGGTCCGGGCCCTGGCCAGGCCCTGGAAGACCAACTCTTCGTTGAGCATCCGCTCGCCGTGGAAGACATACGCCAGGAAGCGATCGAAGCGGTCCTTGCGCTCCCGATCGAAACGGAGGTAAACCTCGCCGCCGGCATCGGCGACGAAGCGCTCCGTATAAGCGGCGGCCTCGGGGCCGAATGCCTCGACGGCGGACTCGGGTTTGACTGTCTCGGGCGTGTCGACGCCGATCAAGCGGACGCGCGCCCCGCTGTCGAGCAGCAGCGTGTCGCCGTCCACCACCCGGGCGACGCCGTGAAAACCTTCGCTAAGAGCTTCCGGATCGAGAG
>JAMOAF010000672.1 GCA_023621895.1 Planctomycetota bacterium | reverse complement strand
AAGCCGAGCACTGGAATAGCCGGGGGCACTTCTTCGCGGCGGCGGCGGAGGCGATGCGGCGGATTCTGGTGGAGCAGGCCCGCCGGAAGGAACGTGTCCGGCACGGTGGCGACATGGAGCGCAAAGAGATCTTCCTGTCGGCACCAGAAGGGGATCATCCATCGCGACGTCAAGCCGTCCAACGTCCTGGTCGCGCTGCACGACGGCGTGCCCGTGCCCAAGATCATCGACTTCGGAATCGCCAAGGCCAGTTCTTGCATTCCCCAGCCAACTTTTGCGCAGTCCAGGCTCGGCCCATAAGCAGACGGGGCGCGAAAAGGAATGGCATGCCTGGACGACTCATGATGCGCCGCGGCGCTGCGGGGGTGCGGCGTCGTAGAGTTCGTCGAGCATGGCTACCGCCTTATCGACTATCGCCTCTCCGGTGCCGACCTCCATTGCACTTTGCCACGCCGCCCAGGTCTGGTAACCGCCGTCAGCGTATGCCTTGCGATCGGGAATATAGCCGAGATACGCATTAGCCAGTCCGATGATGCATGTGTGCCGGAAGGGTGATCTGCGGCGAATCTCCAGCCCTAGGCGGGCGAACAGCTCACCGGGAATGCCGACAAACACCAGATCGCCCAGTCGAATGACCTGGAGTCGCAAGCGGCGTGCTTCGCCCTGGTGCGGCGCCATCGATTCCCGCTCCTTGCGGCAGGCCTCGAGCATGCCGCTCTTCGGCAAGTACCTGTCGAGATAGGACTTCACCGCCGCCGCCTCTTTCGCCTCGTCGAAGCGCCGTACGTGGTACGTGAACTGCCGGTTGACGACCGTGATCGGTCCGGGAATGGCCGGCTGCAAACGGTCCAGGGCTTCTTCCACGGCATCGACGACACGGTGCACGCACTCCGCCGCAGGGACGGCGCTGTTGTTGTACGTGGCGTTGTGCGTGGAGCCGATCGCCCCGGGCAAATAGAGCGCTATGGCGCCGTGTCGTCGCTCGATCTCCTGCGCAGCCAGGCCATAGAAGCCCGGCGACATGCAGTCCTCACGAATCCGGCCGATGTTGTGGACCGAATGGTTGAACGCCAGACCGCTGTAGGCGCCGTCCGGACGCCGTAAGGCGAGGACGTACAAGTCCGGGTCGTAGGGCCCGGTCGGCCGGATCACATCCTCCTGCTCGTAGCCGTACCAGCCGATGGAGCCGTCCTTGAGCAGTAGCCGGCTGTTGCGGCCGACCGTTGCTTCCTGGCTCTGGCCGAACAGGACTGTGGCCTCGGCCCGGGGCTTCGCGCCATCGATTGCGGCGACCGCCTTGACTGCGGCCCGGACGCTCGCCTCCTCCATTCGGCGAAGAAACTCGGTGTTCGGCCTGGAGCCAAAGCAGTCGTCGGTCCAGTGGCCGGTATGGGTGTGTGTGGCGCAGATCAGGATGTTGTCCTCCGGGATGCCCGTGGCAGCGGCAATTCGGCTGGCCGCCCGGCATGTGACGTCCAGCGGCGCGGTCAGCGCGTCCAACGATAGCAGGCAGATCTTCTGTCCGGCGTCGAGGACCAGTGCGTTGGCCCGGAATTCGCCCTCCCAAAGGCGATCGAACACTTTTTGCTTGGCGCACAACTCCGCCATGTTGTCGTCGGTCAACTTCACCGAAGCCGATCCGGCCCGAACCGTGGTTGTCGCACCGGAGCCTCGTTGCCCGGAGTTGGTGGCGGGTTTCCCGGTGGGAATGCCAGGCTGTGCGGCAAGCGAGCGACAGGCCGCCGTTGTGCAAACGAAGCTGGCGGCGGTGTCCTCCGCGGCGTGGACCTGCGGAATGGCCGCGTTGGCCAAGCTGGAGGCCGCGGCAACCGCCGTGCCCCACTGCAAGAACTGGCGGCGCGTGGCCCCCGGCGACGATTCCTGCGGCGATTGCGTTGCTCGCGTCATCGCTTTTTTCCTTCTTGAAGATCAACAAACGCAACAGCGGCGTTTCATGGTTGGTTTGCTCCCAAACGCCGACGACAGTCTGGATTAGAGCAAACTCGCCGGCAGAATCAACGCGAGTCAGAAAACTCACAGGCTTGACAAGGCCCAGTCCGGCGCCGAGACTGAGTTTCGTCAGGCGACCGCCGTCGGGTCCCGGTAGCCACGACAAGACCCCAGGACCCGGTGGACAATCAGGGAGATTCCACCATGCGTTCAACGGCATTCATGGCCGGTGTCGCGATTTCTTGTGTCTTGTCGTTGACTCCCTTGCCGCGCGTGGTCGCCCAGGACCAGGGTAATGTCGCCGATGGAATCCTGCCCGGCGGGAACATCCTTTCCTGCGAAACCTACAGCCTGCGCGATCTCTTCGAGCCGCAGAAGCCCGACCCCAAGAGGCCCTGGGTTGGCAAGTATCCCCAGCTCACCATCTATACGTTCCCCGCCTTCATGAAACAGTTGGGCATCAAGGGCGTGGCCATCAACGACAAGTACATTGGCTCGCTCGAGCAATCCAACCTCGACAAGATCAAAGCCGCCTGCAAGGCCTCCGACCGCGTCGTCACCGCGCTGATTACCGCTGGCCCCATGGCGCTGGCCGACGAGCCGAAACGCCTGGCAGGCCTCAAGGAGGTCGAAGACAAGATGCGCATCGCCAAGTACCTGGGCGCCCCGGTCGTACGCATCAACCTGGGCGGCCCCGGCACGGGTTTTTCCGACGAGGTCGGAGTGGCCAACTGCATAGACTCCTTCAAACGGCTCATGCCGCTGGCCAAGGAGCTGAACCTCAAGATGACCATCGAGAACCACGGCGGCGTGTCCAAGACTTCCGAGCAGATCCTCGCGATCATCGAGGGCAGCGATCCGCAGTGGGTGGGTTCCTGCCTGGACTTGATGAACTGGCCGCTCGCGCCGGACCAGATCCACGTGCTCTACAAGTCCTGCAAAGCCCTCGCTCCGTACGCCTACCACACCCACGCCAAGTGCCTCACCTTCAAACCCGACGGCGAGGAAGCCACCGTCGACTACGCCAGGCTCCTGGGCTACCTCAAGGCCGCCCACTACAAAGGCGCCATCTCCATGGAATTCGAGGGCCCCGGCGACCCCGTCGAAGGCGTCAAGAAATCCCGCGACCTGATCATCAAACACTGGAAGTAACCGTTCGGTCCCCCGGCGACTGGCGCCTTTTTCGGCCGCCTCCTCCTTCCCCCGCGAGCGACCTTGACCGCCGCAAAGAAACCGTCCTGCCCCTGAGCATGGACAAATGGGATTTGATGCGGCCATGGTTTGCATCAAGAGAATTTTCGGTTACGATTTGTCGCATCGACCTTTCCATGAATGCACCCAGGACTGAGAGGTTATGAAGGAAGCGATACGATGAAGAGAATACTAGTTTTTTGTTTTTGGCTGCTGGTCGCCGTTCAGGCGTTCGCCGAGGAGCGGGTCGCGCTGTGGC
>JAMOAF010000202.1 GCA_023621895.1 Planctomycetota bacterium | reverse complement strand
CGGGCTGACGCTGAACCGGCCCTTGAGCGCGCGATATGCCGGCGGCAACCGCCGCCTGCGCCGCGCCGACGAGCACGGCGCGCCGCGTGATTCTGCAATCGGATGACATACGTCGGTATCCTTTGGTCCGGTTGTCGCCCTGCCACTTGCCGATGCTGAGAAGTCTAACGATTCCTGCCGATTCTGCAAGCAAGCCGTATCATGGCCTGGGTGCACGTCGGCTTTTGCGCGCGTTGGCTGGGTTTAAAAAGGGTCAATAGAAAAATCTGTGAATTATGGTGAACCGGCTGGCACGGGGCAGTCTGGTGAAGGTAGATTTCTCAGGGAAGGATGTTGGCCATGGATGGCGACAATTGGCTCGCCCGGATGGTGCGCGCGCTGGAGTGTGGGTGTCGGCGGCGGCCGGACGTAAACCTTTCGCTCCATCCGGACCAGCGCGTTCTTGGCCAGGGGACACCGCTGACCGGGCATGGAAATCTCCGTTCCGCCACACCCGCCCACGCGTTTCCGGCACGCGTTGCCTCTGGCCCTGACAGGGCCGCGAGGTTTGCCGCTGAGCGAGGCAAGAAGGGAGCCGGGGGGCCTCGTCTGCCGCCGCGTTGGCATTGGTAATGCCAAGCCGATACAATGAAGAAATTGGGTTAGCCGAAAGCTGACGGCTGATTTCTGGACGTTTTGGCTGTAAACGCCACGCCGATCGCTCAATTCTCGTTCTCCGCTTGAAGACTCATCATGCCGCTTCCCATTGACGAGATACTCCAGATTCGCCGCCCCCCCTCGATCGACCGCGCCACGCTGGTGCTTGCCTTTACGGGCTGGATGGACGGGGGCGACGTGTCGTCGGGGACGGTCCAGCGGCTGGTCGATCTGCTCGGGGCGGAGCCGATTGCCGAAATCAACCCCGAGCCGTTCTACATCTACAACATCCCCGGCCCGATGGAGGTCGCCTCGATTTTTCGGCCGCATGTGGAAGTCTCGGGGGGTTTGCTCAAGAAGATCGAGATGCCGACAAATCGTTTCTACTGCCACGAACCGGCGAACCTGGTTCTTTTCGTGGGCAAAGAGCCGAATCTTCACTGGCACAGTTTCGGCGAGTGCATTTTCCGCTTTGCGCGCCAAACCGGTATTGAAAAAATCTTGTTTGTTGGATCTTTTGGGGGGTCCGTCCCCCACACGCGAGAGCCACGGCTTTTCATCACCTGTTCGGATGCGAGTCTGCTGGCGGAAATGGAGCCGTACGGGGTTCGCCGGAGCGACTACCAAGGTCCGGGCTCGTTCACGAACTACTTGATGGCCCAGGCGGCGTCGGCGGGCCTTCAAATGGTATCGCTGGTGGCGGAAATCCCGGGTTATCTCCAAGGGGCCAACCCCCCGTGTATTGCCGCAGTCACGCGGCGGCTGGCGAAAATTCTCCGTTTGTCGCTGGACTCAGACGCGCTTCGCACGGTGAGCACCGAGTGGGAACTCCAGGTCTCCAGCATTGTGGAGCAGGACGAGGAACTTGCGCACGAGGTCCGCCGCCTGGAGGAGGAATACGACTACGACTTGCTGAAATCCGAAACGGAGGGAACCGGAACCTGAGTGCCCCCTGCTTGGTGGGGATGTTGGCCGAATGCACTTGACGATTCTTTAACAAGCGCCCTTGCTTGGATCGAGGCGGGCCAATATAGTATTCATGCGTACACGAAGAGGCGGGTGCTTTTGTCCGATTCTCCGGGTGCGTGGCGATTAGCGCCGATTCCGGTAAGATAACGGGGCGAGACATGGTCACGGTAACCGAAGGGAAGGCGAGACGCGCAATGGCGAAGAAGCAGACCAAGGCGGAGGCGGAGACGGGCAAGAGCGAGTCCTCGATGTTGGAGGACAACCCGGTCCTGAAAACGACGGTGGCCCAGATCGAGAAGCAGTTTGGCGAGGGGGCGATCATGGCGCTGGGCAGCGCCTATGCCGTGCGGATCGAGGGGATTCCGACCGGCAGTCTCTCCCTGGACCTGGCGCTCGGGGGGCAAGGCGTTCCCCGCGGCCGGATCGTTGAGATCTACGGTCCGGAATCGAGCGGCAAGACGACCTTGGCCCTGCACGTGATCGCCCAGGCACAGCGGGCCGGCGGAATTGCGGCGTTCATCGACGCGGAGCACGCCCTGGACCCGTCGTGGGCGAAGAAACTGGGCGTGGAGCTGGAGTCGCTGCTGGTGAGCCAGCCCGGCAGCGGAGAAGAGGCGATGCATATCGCCGAGATGCTGATCCGCTCGAACGCGGTGGACGTGATTGTCATCGATTCGGTTGCCGCGCTTGTGCCGCAGAAGGAGCTTGACGGCGAGATTGGCGACTCCCACGTGGGACTACAGGCCCGGCTGATGAGCCAGTCGATGCGGAAGCTGACCGGCGCGATCGCACGCAGCAAGAGTTCGGTGATTTTCATCAACCAGATTCGCGAGAAGATCGGGGTCATGTTCGGCTCGCCGGAGACGACGCCGGGCGGCCGGGCCTTGAAATTCTATGCATCTTGCCGAATCGACGTACGCCGGATCGGCCAGCTCAAGGAGGGCGAGGACATTGTGGGCCAGCGCGTGAAGGCCAAGGTCGTCAAGAACAAGGTGGCGCCCCCGTTCCGTGTCGCCGAATTCGACATGATGCACGCCGATGGGATCAGCTACGAGGGGGACGTGCTCGATCTGGCCATGGCCCACAAGGTGGTTACAAAGACCGGGGCGTGGTTCCGTTACGGCGAGGAGCAGCTCGGACAAGGGCGCGAGCGGGTCCGGGCCCTGATGAAGGAGAACCCCAAATTGACCGAAGAACTCAGGCAGAAAGTCCTGGCGGCGATGGGGTTGGCGGAATAGGCGGCGCCGCGCGCCGTTGGGCTGACGGCCAGCGTTGAAAGGGGCTGAGAATGTCGATCGTGGGGTGTTTATGAGCGGCAGTCCGCGGATTGCGTCGGTACTGTGTCCGGTTCTGATGTGGGCAGGTTTCGCGGCGGCGCAAGCGCCGTCGCCTCCGAGCGCGGTCGCCGCCTTGGAGGAGGCCCTGGTCGACGTGGTTGCCGAGGCTTCCCGGTCCGTGGTGGCCATTTCGCAGGTTCGCAAACGCACACCGGGCGAGAGCCTCAATTTTGAAATCCGTCCCGGGCCGCTGGGGATGCCGATTGTGCCGCAGAGGATGCCCGGGCCCGAGGATGCCGATTTCATTCCCATCGAGTACGCCACGGGCGTGGTGGTTGACCGCCTCGGCCTGATCCTCACGGCATACCACGTGCTCGAGGCCGACTCGGAGTATTTCGTGACCACCTGCGAGCACAAGCGATATCGAGCATGGATCAAGGCAGCCGATCCGCGAAGCGACCTGGCCCTGCTGGCGATTGACGCGAACAACTTGGCGCCGATCCCGCTGGGCGACGGGGCGGCGCTCCGTCGCGGGCAGTTTGTCATCGCGCTGGGAAACCCGTATGCGATCGCTCGCGACGGCCAGGCCAGCGCCAGTTGGGGGATTGTGGCGAACCTGAATCGCAAGGCCGCACCCCTGCCGGATGAAGAAGACTCGGTGGGAAAAACGACCCTGCACCACTTCGGCACGCTGATCCAGACGGATGCGAAATTGAACCTGGGGACCAGCGGCGGCGCTTTGGTCGACCTGGAGGGGAAGATGGTCGGCCTGACGACTTCCCTGGCGGCCGTTGCCGGCTACGAGACGGCGGCCGGCTATGCATATCCGGTCGACGGCACGTTTCGCCGCGTGGTCGACACGCTCAAGCGCGGCCGGGAGGTCGAGTACGGGTTTCTCGGCGTCCAGCCGGTCAATCTCTCCGCTGCGGAAATTCTCGCGGGCAAGACGGGAATCCGCGTTCGGCACGTGGAACCGGGGTCGCGGGCCGAGAAGTTTGGAGTCTTGCCCGACGATCTTGTGACCGCGGTCGACGGCAAGCCGATCCACGATGCCGACGGGCTGGTTCGCGAGGTCGGCAAACTGCCGGTCGAGGCGAAGGTTCGGCTGAGCATCGTCCGGGAGGGAAAGGAACAGGTCATCGAGGTGGCCCTGAGCAAGTTTCCGGTCCGCGGAAACAAGGTCGTCACCAGCCCCAAGCCGGCCTGGCGGGGAATGCAGGTTGAGTACACCACGGCCGCCGTCGATCCGGAAGTGCGGAGGGCCGCGGGGATGCGTTTCTTCGACGATCGCGTGGTCGTCACGGAAGTCGAGGCGAACAGCCCCGCATGGAAAGCCGGCGTTCGACCGGGCAATTTCATCACGCACGTGGACCGCCAGGCCGTGCGAACGCCGCGCGAGTTCACGTCCGCCGTCGCCAACCGCAACGGCGACGTGCGGCTTCGGGTGGCGGTCTTCGGCCAGAAGGAGCAGGCGGACGTTGTTGTTCCGAAGTCGTAGCCCGGGCACGGGCGGCCGCCCCCTCTTCGCGGCAAACGCGTGTCTCACGTCGTCCAGCCGCCAGGCTCGCCGTGAAAAAGCGGGACAATCCCCGTGAACATTTCCGCCGTGCCATGCTAGAATAGCTAGCCTGACAGCCGACAGTTGACGCCTGGCGGCTTTTTCCTCAAGCGATGCCTCTTTTTGTTCAGCGGTCGGCGGATGTATGGGTGATCCGGGCCCTCCCCCCCCTTCGATGTTGATCGTTGCGGCCTTCAGCCGGCATGACGAGGCGCTCGACTGGACGCGGCGCCGCGCCGCAAGCGCCTGGGGCGAGCCGGTGCTCGAGAGCGAGCGCTTCGCCTTCCGCGAGACCGACTATTACCGGCGGTCGATGGGTGCGGACTTGAAGAAGGAATTCTGGGGATTCGCTCCGGGGCTCGACCCGGCACGGCTGCCGGAGATCAAGCTCGAAACGAACGCCTGGGAGGCCGAGTATGCAGACCGCGGCGGCGGAGCGGAGGAGCGGCCCCTGAACGTGGATCCGGGATATCTGAATCTTGGGAAACTCGTTCTCGCTTCGACCAAGGACTTCACCCACCGGATCTACCTGTCGCGAGGGATCTACGCCGAAGTCACGCTCTACTACCGGCACGGCCGCTGGCAGCATCACGAGTGGACCTTTCCGGACTATCAGCGCGAGGACTACCAGGCGTTTTTTGCCGAGTGCCGGCAATATCTGCACCATTGGATTCGGGAAAGGCGAACCGCGTGACGTGGCTCTGGTTGATTCTCGGTTCGCTCTTGCCGAGCATGTTTGTTGCGTGGGCGGCGGCGTTCTTGGTCCGCCGGTTCGGGCCCGCCTGGGGCCTGATCGACTCGCCGGGCCATCGCAAGGTCCATACCAGGCCGATGCCGACTTGCGGCGGCTTGGCAATCTGGCTGGGAATCATCCTTCCGTTTGCCGTTGGCCAGATCGCGCTGGCGTCTGTCTCCGGCGAGGGCCAGGCGGCCTGGGCCCGATGGCTGCCCGACGAGATTTCCAGACACCTGCCCGGCCTGCTCGACGAATCGTCAAGGTTGTGGATTCTGCTGGGCGGCGGCACCGGCCTGATGATCCTGGGTTTGATCGACGACCGCTGGGGGCTCGGCTGGAAGGTCCGGCTTGGCGTCCAGACGCTGGTGGCAGCCATCGTGGTCCAGTCGGGCTGGCGGCTGGAGCTGTTCCTCGACGCTCCCTGGTTGACGATTCCTCTGAGCATCCTTTGGATCGTGGGGCTGGTCAATTCATTCAACATGCTGGACAACATGGACGGGCTTTCGGCGGGGGTGGCGGCGATCGCCGGGGGAATGCTGGCCGCGGTGATGCTGATCGCGCCCGACCCGGTGACCCACGAGCCGCAACTCTTCGTGGGAGGTTTTCTCCTGGTGATCGTCGGCGCGCTGCTGGGCTTCCTGTGGCACAACCGGCCGCCATCGCGGCTCTTCATGGGCGACACGGGGAGCTACCTGATCGGGTACCTGCTGGCGATGGCGACTCTGACGGCCACGTTTGCCGGCTACGGCGACGTGCCGCGGCACGCGATCCTCGCCCCGCTGTGCGTGTTGGCCGTGCCGATTTATGACACGGCGACGGTGATTCTGATTCGGCTCCGCCAGGGCCGCAGTCCTTTCGAAGGAGACAAGAGCCACTTTTCCCACCGGCTGGTGGACCTCGGCATGACCAAGCCCCAGGCGGTGGGCACGATCTACCTTGCGACCGCCACGTGCGGCCTGGGCGCGCTGCTTTTGCACCAGGTCGACGCGGCTGGGGCCGCGATCATTCTGCTGCTCGTCGCCTGCGTCCTGGTTCTGGTCGGCATCCTGGAGGCCGCCGCCAGGCGGGGCAACTTCAACGCGCGGATCAACAAAGGCGATGACGGGAAGTAAACGTGCCCGATCGAAAGGGCCGCGGCGAAATGAATACACCCCGGCCAGTCCGGCCAGTCAGGCCAGTCCGGCTGGACCCTCGCGGCGCCGGGCGGCGGCGTGGCTGTCGGGCGGGGCGGCGGCGCTCTTCGTGTTGCGCCCCCTCTACCCGAGTGAATCGGTAGCGGTCGAGGGCGACGGTCTTGTCGTCGTGATGCTCTGGCTGCTGCTTCTTGCGGCGTGGGCGTGGGCGTTGCTCCGCGAGCCGCACGGGCGAATCCGGGTTGGATGGCCCGACCTGGCTCTTGGCCTGCTGGCGATCTGGCATAGCATGGCGGCCGCTGGTGCGTTTTTTTGGGGGAGCCCTCGGCCGGCGCTGAATATGCTCTGGGAATGGCTGGGATTGGCCGCGGCCTTTTTCCTGGCGAGGCAGTCGTTCCGGTCCGGACTCGAGCGCCGCGCCGCGGCGGCGGTGATGATCGCCGTGGCCGCGACGGTGTCGGTCTACGGCCTCTACCAGGTTGCCATCGAGCTGCCGGCGACCCGTGCGCTTTACCAGCGGGCCTCCGATGAGACGCTCCAGCAGGCCGGTGTATGGTTTCCGCCGGGCTCGCCGCAACGCCAGGTTTTCGAGCAGCGACTGGCCAGCCGCGAGCCGATGGCCACCTTCGCGCTGGCCAATTCCCTTGCCGGTTTTCTCGCACCGTGGTCGATTGCCGTTCTCGCAATCACCCTCCTCTGCGCCGGGCGCGTTGGGTGGAAAATGCGAGCGGCTGTCGCGGGACTGCTCGTCCCATTGGGAGCGTGCCTTCTGCTGACCAAGAGCCGCAGCGCGTACCTGGCCGTGGGCGCCGGGTCGCTGGTTCTCTGCGGGCAATGGTGGTCCGGCCGCTCGCGGGCCATGCCGGTCCGCCGCGTCTTGCTCGCCGCCGGGCTGGCTGTGCTGGTGCTGGCTTTGGGCGTGGCGGGCGCGCTGGCCCTCGGCCAGCTCGATGCCGAAGTGCTCAGCGAGGCGCCCAAGTCGCTAGGCTACAGGATGGAGTATTGGCGCTCGACCCTGGCGATGATTGGCGACGCGCCGGTCTTTGGATGCGGGCCGGGCAATTTTCAGGAGTGGTACACCGCCTACAAGTTGCCGGAGGCGAGTGAAGAGATCGCCGATCCTCACAACTTCCTGTTCGAGGTCTGGGCGACCGCCGGCACGCCGGCAGCTCTTCTGTTGTGCGGCTTTCTGGCCGCTTTTGCTCTCTGTGCTTTGCGGAAGCAGGAGGCCGCGGTGCAGGAGACTGCCGGGATGGAAACCTGCCCCCCCTCGCTGCAACCGGGCGCCGCGGGGGCGTCGCCGGGCAGCCCGGCGGCGATCTATCTGGGCGGGCTTGCCGGTCTGGGACTGCTCGTGCCGATTGGGGCGATGAGCGCCGCGCCTCCCAGCCTGGTCGTTCCCGCGATGGGGCTGCTGATCGGCGGGGCAGCGCTGGTGCTGCTCGACGGTTGGGTCCGGCGCGGAGAAGACTCGGCGGCGACCTGGACGGTGGCCGCCGCCGTGATGCTCCTTCACCTCCTGTTTGCCGGGGGGATCGGCTTTCCGGGCGTGGCGAGCAGCCTTTGGCTGCTGCTGGCACTGGGGCTCAACGCGCGGGGGTGCGGCTGCCGGGAAGTGTCCCGCCGGATCGGCTACGCAGCGCTGTTGGCTGCGGCGGGCCTGATCGCCGGCTGTTTCTTCACCGGTTATGGGGCGACCGTGCGCGCCCGGACCGCACTGCAACGAGCCTATGCCGACCCCACGCGCGCCGAGGAGGCGCTGGCGGCGGCGGCTGAAGCGGACCGCTGGGGCGTTGAACCTCGCGGCCTGTTGGCCGACTGGGCCTACGAGGAGTGGCTCAAGCAGCCGAGCCAGGCGGCGTTTACCCGATTCGAGAAGCTCGTGGAGGAGACGCTGCTCCGGGCTCCCCGTGCGGCCTCCCGGCGGCACGGTTTTGGGGTAAAATTCGTTGAGGCTTACGCGCGGTCGGGTGATCCGGCGAAACTTGCCAAAGGGATAGAGACTCTGGATACGGCGGTGCGGCTGTATCCAAACAACTGCCGTTTTCGAGCGGACCTTGCGGAGGCCTACCGGCTGGCCGGCGACGAGAAGGGATACGCGCGCGAGCGGAAAGAGGCACTCCGGCTGGACCAGGTAACCCCCCATTTGGACAGGAAGCTATCGGACGAACAACGCCAACGGCTGGAGCGTAATGAGGCGGGCTGAGTCTGCGCGCAGCGAGCGGCCGGGAGACAATCGTTTTACGATCTGGTAATTCTTCGCCTTGGAATGCATAGTGAAACCATGAGAATCACGATCGTTTTTCTTCTGGCGGCTGTTCTGGGGACGGCCTGCGGGGCCGGCTTGGCGGCATGGCGGTTTTTCTCGCATCCGATCATGCCTCCTTTGGCCAGGGTCGACGAATTGCCGTCGGGCAACGAGCCAGAGTCTATTCCAAAGGTGCGTCCCAAGGTGGAGGTGGTTGAAGAAGACTATTTCTTCGGCTCGATGGCTAACCACACGGTGGCGACCCACGAGTTTGAATTCCGCAACGTCGGAACCGCGCCGTTGAAGTTGACAAAGGGCCAGACCACCTGTAAATGCACACTCAGCGACATCGGCGACGGTGTGATTCCCGCGGGATCGTCGGGGACCGTGAAGCTGGAATGGAGCGGCCAGGACATCGTCGGCCCCTATGCCCAGACGGCGACGATCACGACCAACGATCCCGAGCGACCCGCCGTGCACCTGCGGATTCATGGGGAGATGACGGCCAAGGTGCGGTTGTTTCCCGAGGAACTCGTCTACAGCTCGATTACGGCGGGGCAGTCGGCAACTGCAAGTGCTCGCATGTATAGCTACATGTCAAAGCCGCTGGTGATCACGGGGGCCGAGGTTGACATGCCGGAGAGTTTTGATGTCGCTTACTCGCCACTGCCCGCGGAGGAAGTAAGCAAGGAAAAATACGCAAAGTGCGGGTATTTGATCACGGTTACGGCAAAACCCGGGTTGCCTCTTGGGCCGTTTCGCGGGACAATTCGCTTGAAGACCGATGCGTCCGACCTGCCGGAGGTCACGATGCCGGTCAAGGGGACCGTTGTCAGCGAGATCACGGTTCTTGGGTCGGACTGGGTTGACACCGCGGCGGTCTTGAGACTGGGAACGCTGACTGCCGAGCAGTCGATCCGAAAGACGCTGTTCATCAAGGTGGGAGGAAGCCGGCCGGAAGAAGTGGAGTTCGAGGTGGCGGAGGTATCCCCCAGCTTTTTGCAGGTCCGGCTGGGAGAGCGGACGAGCCCTTCCGGAGGCCACGCCGCAATCACGCCGATTGAGATTGAGATTCCCGCGGGCAGCCCGCCCTGCAACCATCTCGGTCCCAAGCGGGATTCGATGGGTAAAATCCGATTGAAGACGACCCATCCGACGGCCAAGGAATTGGACATTTACGTGCAGTTTCTTGTCCGCTTATGAAGCCAAAAAAGTCTGGCGGGATCTCGGACCGAACACGGACGTTGCGAGTCGTTCTGGAACCGGCCGAACTCTTGATCGGGTTTCCGGCTTTTTCAAACGACCCGTAGAATCGAGGTCAAACAGATGCTGATTGACAGGTTTTCGTCACAAGCAGCGCAGGCCGTTGCGCTACTGATCCTCGGTTGCCTGGCAGCCCTGGCCGGCTGCGATTCCCCTCAGCGGGGCCGGGCGGCGGCAGTCCCGCCGGCGAGGCCAGAAGGTCTGCGGGAGGGGGCACGCGATTCGTCCACCGAGGAGGTGAACGAATCGCCGGCGAGCCTGCTCGCCGAGCCCGACACGCCGCGGCTCCTCGAGCTGACGGCGCAAACCGGCCAGTCGCCGATTCCTCAACAGCCCAATGCGGCGCCGATCGGGGTGGGCAGCGAGTCGCCGGGCGGACAGCCCGAGGCGGTTGCCGCATCGGGCGAAGCGCCGAGCGCGGTTGCCGCGGAGACTGGGGGCGGTCCGCGGGACGGCAAGCGGCCCGAGCCGGAGACGGGCCCCGGCGATCGCGGCACGATCGCGCAGTCCTCCCTGCCGGAGCCCTTGGCGCCCTCGGGGTTTTCGCCGAATCCGCTCCGTGGCGGGGTGGCGCCCTCTCCAGGCGCCGTCGAACCGGGCGTCTTGCGGCAAGAGAGCAGCCGCGCGGCGCAGCCGACCGCCAAGAAAATTGAGGGGAAGCCGTTTGGGAAAGGCAAGCACAGCGGTCAACCGTTTGACCCGATCCTGGAGAACGGGCCGATCTTCGTCGGTTGGGAGCCGCCCAAGCTGGCCCTGGTGATCAGCGGGCGTCAGGACGGGTACCTCGAGCCGTGCGGCTGTGCGGGATTGGACCGCATGAAGGGGGGACTGAGCCGTCGCCACATGCTTTTCGCGAAGCTCGAGGCGGACGGCTGGCCCACCCTGGGGCTCGACTGCGGCGGCCTGGTGAAAGGTTCTGGCCGGCAGGCGGAATTGAAGTTCGGCATGTCGATCGACGCCATGCAGCAGATGGGCTACGACGCGATCGCGCTGGGCAAGAGCGACCTGCGCTTGCCCTCCACGGAGCTGCTCGCGCGCGTGGCCTCCACGGCGCAGGTGCAGAGCCCCTTCGTTTCGGCGAACGTGGCCGTGTTCGGGTTCGCGATGGGAATGACCGCCGATCACCGGATTCTGGAGGCGGGCGGGCTGCGCGTCGGCGTCACCTCGGTCTTGGGCGGCAAATGGCAGAAGGAGATCAACAACCCGGACATCGAGATGGCCGATCCGCGGGCGCGGCTCCGCGAGGTCCTGCCGAAGCTCGAGGGGAAGTGCGACCTGATGGTGCTTTTGGCCCACGCCACGATGGAAGAGTCGGTGGAATTGGCGGAGGCCTTTCCGCAATTCAACGTGGTCGTGACGGCCGGCGGCGCGCCCGAACCGCCGGACAGGGCTCAGCCGATCAACGGCAAGACGCTCTTGGTTGAGATTGGCGAGAAGGGGATGAACGCGATCGTGCTGGGAATCTACGGCGCCGGCCAACCGATCCGGTATCAGCGCGTGCCGCTCGACTCGCGGTTCCCCGAGTCCGCGGCAATGAAGATGTTCATGCGGCAGTACCAGGAGCAATTGAAGCAGGACGGCCTGGAAGGGCTGGGAATCCGGCACACGCCGCCGCACCCGCAGAAGGAGGAGTTGGGCAGGTTCGTCGGTTCGGCCGAGTGCGAGAGCTGCCACGAGCCTTCCTACGACGTTTGGCGGAAAACGGGGCACGCCAAGGCCTGGGAGACTCTCAAGGAGTTGGACCCGCCGCGCCACCATGACCCGGAATGCATCAGTTGCCACGTGGTGGGTTGGCACCCGACGCAGTATTTTCCTTACAAGAGCGGCTTTCTCAGCGAGAAGGAGACGCCGAGGCTCGTCGACGTGGGCTGCGAGAGCTGCCACGGTCCGGGAGAGAAGCACGTCGCCGCGGAAATGGGGTCAAACGCGGAGTTGCAGAAGAAGCTCCAACAGGCGATGGTGGTGACCAAGGAGCAGGCCCGCAGCTCGAAGGTCCACTGGTGCTTGAACTGCCACGACCTGGACAACAGCCCGGACTTCGATTTCGACGAGTACTGGCCGCACGTCGAGCACAAGGAGTACGAAGACGAGTAGCCCGGATGCGGAGAAGCCGCGGAGCGCGGGCCCGCCCGCCTGCAAGCAGTGCTGGCACACTAAAGGGGGATTTCTTCGCGGGGCATTCCTAGTGGGGTTGCCGATCGGTAAGCGATCGAATAACTTATTTCGAGGCGGGAGACAATTCGCCCGCCCGAGCGCGTCACGGAAGACAGCCTTCGAGTTCCAGGAAGAGAACTCCCATGAACCATTTCCGGATTCAGCCCTGCCCGGCCACGGACGGTCGGGCTGGCCTTCTCGCCTCCCCCGCGGCGGAGATGCCGAGCAATCGCCTGGCCGCGTCGATCCGCCGATCGATCCTGCTGGCGCGGAACCGGCTCTTGCGCGAGCAGCGGCCCGAGGGCCACTGGGTCGCCGAACTGGAGGGGGATTCGATCCTCCAGAGCGAGACGATCCTGCTGTTGGCGTTTTTCGGCCGCGAGACGTCTGAATTGGCCCGCCGCGCCGCGGAGCGCCTGGTGGCCACGCAACTACCCGGCGGCGGCTGGTCGATGTACCCTGGCGGCGGCGTCGAGATCAGCGGCAGCGTGAAGGCCTATTTCGCGCTCAAGCTCACCGGCCACGACCCGAGCGCGGAACACATGCAGCGGGCGCGGCGCGCGATCCTCGCCCACGGCGGCGCCGACGCCGTCAACAGCTATACGCGATTCTACCTGGCGATCCTCGGGCAGATCCCGTTCGAACAGTGTCCCGAGGTTCCGCCGGAGGTGATGCTTCTCCCCAAGTGGTTTCCGGTCAACTTGTACGCGGTCAGCGCCTGGTCGCGGACGATGATCGTGCCGCTCTCGATCGTCTCGGCGCTGCGCCCGACGAAGCACATCGACGCCGCCCGCGGGATTCGCGAGCTGTTCATCAAGTCGCCGCAAGACTGGCCCGAGCTGCGTTGCCCCGGCCAGGCCGCCGGCAGGGGGCCGTTCGGTTGGGACCGTTTCTTTCGGGCGGTTGACGCGACATTCAAGTTCTTGCGGAAGCGCAACTGGCTGCCGCTGCGGAAGCGGGCCATCAAGGCCGCCGAGCGCTGGACGCTCGATAGGACGGAGCGGAGCGACGGCGTGGGGGCGATCTACCCGCCGATCGTCTGGAGCCTGCTGGCGTTTCACGCCCTGGGTCATGGCGACGACAGCCCCGAGATGCGGGAGTGCTGGAGGCAACTCGGCGACCTGGCCCTTGACGACGAACAAGGCTGCCGGATTCAGCCCTGCAAATCGCCGGTCTGGGACACCGCCATCGCCTTGCGGGCTCTGGCGGCAACCGGCCTGGGAGAATCGCACCCGGCGACCGCGCGCGCCGCCGACTGGCTGCTCAACCGGCAGATCGACCGGCCCGGCGACTGGTCGGAAACGGTCAAGGCCGAGCCGGGCGGCTGGTGCTTCGAACACAACAACGACTACTATCCCGACTGCGACGACACGGCAATGGTGCTGATGGCTCTCCAGGACCAGTTCACCGGAGCCGCGCCGGCTGGTGGGTCGCTGCCGCCCGAGTTGCGGCTGGTTGGCGCGCCGAAGGGAGGCAGTTCCCCCCAGTGGCTGTACCAGCACGCACCCGAGAGCCGGGAAGACGCCTACCGCAGCCTGAAGACGATGGACGAGACGGCGGCTGCCGTTGACCGCGGCCTGCGCTGGCTGCTGGCGATGCAGAACAGCGACGGCGGCTGGGGCGCGTTCGACCGCAACAACAACAGGCGGTTCCTCTGCCGCGTCCCGTTTGCCGATCACAACGCGATGATCGACCCGAGCACTCCCGATCTCAGCGGCCGCGTGTTGGAAGCTTTGGGAAAACTGGGGCTGGGCGTCGAACACCCGGCGGTCAGCCGATGCGTGGCCTACCTCCGAGCGGCGCAGGAAGCCGACGGAAGCTGGTTCGGACGATGGGGAGTCAACTACGTGTACGGCACATGGCAGGTGATCACCGGCCTGGTGGCGGTCGGAGTGCCGGTGGACGATCCAGCCGTCGCGGCCGGCGCCAATTGGCTGCTGGCCCACCAGCAGCCGAGCGGCGGTTGGGGAGAGTCGCCCGACACGTATGCCGATCCGACGCTTCGCGGGCAAGGTCCGGTCACCGCTTCGCAGACCGCCTGGGCCGTTCTCGGCTTGCTGGCCGCGGGCATGGACGGCCATCCCGCCGTCAGGCGGGGCATCCGGTTCCTTGTCGAGCGGCAGGGACCCGACGGCAGGTGGGACGAACCGGAGTTCACCGGCACGGGTTTTCCCCAGGTATTTTACCTCCGCTACCACTATTACCCGCTGTATTTCCCGCTGATCGCCCTGTCGCGATTTGCCGTCTCGGCCGCCATGAGCATCGCCGACGCGGCCGCGCCGGGAGCGCGGCTGGTCAACCGCGACGGCCAGTGCATAACCGCGCGGGTCGTCGCCGCCGGATAACCCGGATGATTCATCCGTTCTCCGAGAATATTCCGGGATAGGGCGCCGCGCCGTTGCGGCGTGGGCCGCGGCAGCGCGGCTGGCGAAGGGGGTCCGGTTCACCTTCAAGCAGCGGAACACGGTGTTTGGATTTGCACAAAGGGCTTGTTGGGACGGCTTTTCCATGCGATTTCCACTCTCCTTGACCCGTGCGATGGCCGCCTACTTGATGCGGCAGAAGCTTGCCGGCCGCAAGCGTTTCCCCTTGGTCCTGATGCTCGAACCCCTCCACGCCTGCAATCTGAAATGCAGCGGTTGCGGGCGGATTCGCGAATACGCGGCGACGGTCAGCCAGCGATTGACCGTGGACGACTGCCTCGCCGCCGTGAACGAGTGCGGGGCGCCGATCGTGAGCGTCTGCGGCGGCGAGCCCTTGATCTATCCGGAGATCGGGGAGCTGGTCGAGCGGATCATTGCCGGGAACAAGCACGTTTATCTCTGCACGAACGGCACGCTGCTTTCCGAACGGCTCGATCGGTTCCGCCCCACGAGCCGACTGTTCATCAACGTCCACATCGACGGCATGGAATCGACCCACGATGCGATCGTCCGGCGCGGCGGCGTGTTTGCACGGGCAATCAGCGGGATCAAGGCAGCCAAGGCGGCCGGCTTCCTCGTCTACACCAACACCACGGTCTATCGCCAAACCGACGTCCACGAGCTGGCGGTGCTGTTTCAGTACCTGGCGGAGTTGCGGGTGGATGGGTTCATGATCTCGCCGGCCTACGGGTACGAAGCGGTCTCGCGGGAGAGGCGCGGCAGCGAGCAAATCTTCATGACCCGCGAGGAAGTCCACGCCAAGTTCCGCCAGGCCCGGAAGTTGCTCGGTGCGTTCAACCTGGTGACGTCCCCCCTGTATCTCGATTTTCTCTGCGGCGACCGGGAATTGCCCTGCGCGGCGTGGGCGAACCCCACCTACAACATCCGGGGTTGGAAGGGGCCCTGCTACCTGGTCACCGATCGCCACTATGCACGCTTCGCGGATTTGCTTGCCGGGACCGAATGGGGTAGACTCGCTTCTGGCGGCGATCCGCGTTGCCACGACTGCCTGGTGCACTGCGGATTCGAGCCGGCGGCCGTCCTCGCGGCCGAGAAGAGTCTTCGCGATGTCCTGAAAATGGCCCTTTGGCAGTTCTCCTGATCCGTTTCGTGCCCCAATGGTGCTGCGGCATTTTGTTCGCCAGTGGTTGGGCAACTTGGCCCAAGAAAAGGTCCACCAGACCATCGTCCAGACCGCTCGCGATTCGGTCGCTTCGGCCGTCGAGGAGGCCGAGCGGGACAGCACCGAGCCCGAGCGGCGGAAGTGCGATGTCGGGGTGGTGTTTGCCCTGGGGATCGAAGCCGGAGGGTTTGAAGACCTGCTTTCCGAGGTGGTCATCATCCGCGGCCCCCTGTTCACCCTCCGCCGCGGCCTGGCCGGGTCGCACCGAATCGTCCTGGCGGAGTCGGGTCCGGGATGCGCGGCGGCCGAGCGCGCCACCGAGGCGCTGATCGCCGCCCACCAGCCCGACTGGATCATTTCCGCCGGTTTTGCCGGCGGCCTCAGCGAGACCGTCAAGCGGCACGACCTGCTCCTGGTCAACTCGGTGATCGGCCCCGGCGGCTCCAGAATCGCGGTCGATCTCCTGGTCGATCCGGCTGCCCTGGCGGGCTCGCCCGGCGTCCACGTCGGCGGGCTTGTCACGTCCGACCGGATCATCCGGCTCCCGGACGAGAAGAGGACTCTTGGCGAGGAGTCGGGCGCCCTGGCGGTTGACATGGAGACGTTCGCCGTGGCGGAAGTCTGCCTGCGCCGGAACGTGCCGCTGATCGCGGCGCGGATCATCATCGACGCGGCGGGCGACCAACTGCCCGACGACCTGGAGCGGCTCGCTCGTCAACAGACTCCGGTGCGGAAGCTCGGCGCGGTCTTTGGCACGGTGATGAACCGTCCCGGGAGCGTCAAGGACATGCTCCAGTTGAAGGAGAACGCCCTGCTGGCTTCGGACCGGCTGGCCGGCTTCCTCCAGTCGATCATCCGCCAGCTTACCGCTCCGCNCCGGCGGCGGCTGTTCCGCACCGGGCGCCGGCTGCTTGTCGATTTCGCGAAACAGCGGCAAGTGGCGATAGTAGACTTCGAGCATCAAGAGGCTCATCGCGGTGACATAGTGCCGCCCCCCGGCATGGCCCCAGCGATCCGCCACCGGAACGTCGGGGTTCCAACTCCCGATCAGCGGCCCAGTTTGAACCTGCGTGGCTTCCAGCAGGGGGCGGAGCCGGTCGTTCCAGGCCTTCCAGTAATCGCCCTGCATCTGGAACATGACTTGCGTTGCGTAGTAGAGGTAGTAGACGTCGCGGGCGGCGCCTGTCTCCTCCGGCCGCGGTGGAAGACTCCGCTGCAAAGCGTCGGCGCCGGCGATGATATCCGGATGCGTCCGGTGGCGGCCGAGGTAGAGTCGCATCAACAGTCCCTCGGCGGTCATCGCCAGGTTGGGAACCCGCCCCTGCCGCTGGGCGTCCGTGTCGAGCGCGTAGGGGTTGTAGCGATACTCGGCGCCCGTTTGGCCCTGGGCCAGGTCGAGCCAGCCGGACACCTTTTCGAGCGACGCCTGGGGGACTTCCAGGCCCGCCATCTGGGCGCTCTTCAGGGCCATCAACTTCCAGCCGGAGACGGACGTGTCGGACTCGACGCCGGCGAGATACCGCCACCCGCCGCGCTCGGGATGCTGCGCGGCGAGAATGAAGCCGATCGCTCGTTTCAGCGGCTCGTGCAGGTCTTCGTCCCAGGTCATTCCAAAGGCTTCGCTCAAGGCAATCGTGGCAATGCCGTTGCCATAGAACTGGGCGTAGACGGTCTGATCGGTTTCATCGTTGAACAATCGCCCATCCGCCTGCTGATTGGCGATCAGCCAGCGGAGGCCGGCGCCGACCTGGTTCCGATACTTGTCGTCGATGTGGGTATATCCCTTGCCGAGAAACGCGAGCAGGGCCAGGCCGGTCGCGGCCGTGTCGGAATTCATCTGGCCCAATCCGGCGTTAGTCGTTGGGGGGACGACTCCCGGCGGCAGCCGATCGAGGGCCCAGCGCCCGTCGGGAAACTGGCAGCGCGAAAGGAAGTGCAACCCTTGTTCGACGGCGCGGTCTGAACTCTCGGTCGCGCCGTGGGCTTTGGCCACCTCGCCGCGCTTACCGGGAAAACGCTGTTGGAATGGCAAGGCCGGCGGTTTGAGGCCGGCACTGCCGATCGCCGGCGCCGTCCGATCGAGCATGAAGCGCCCCGGGCTGGTATGAACGACCATGCTTTCGGGCCGCGCACGGCGGCTGGGAATGCCCAAAAGCGGCGATGGCGGCTCGCTCAGACCGCCCGGCCCGGCCACGGGGCCGGCGAGCACGGCAGGCCCCGCCTGCCGCCGCTCCACCCCCGTAGGATCAGTCTCCCGGCCCGCCGCCCCCGTAGGACGGGTCTCCAGGCCCGTCACCCCCGTAGCACGGGTCTCCAGGCCCGTCGCCCCCGTAGGACGGGTCTCTAGGCCCGTCGCCCCCGTAGGACGGGTCTCCAGGCCCGTCGCCGCCGTAGGACGGGTCTCCAGGCCCGTCGCCCTTACATCTTGCGCGGCAACCGCGCCCGCCGGCACCCCTGCTTGCCCGGCACTAGGGGCTCCGCCCATGTCTCCCGCATCCGCCGGCGCAGCGGCAATCTCCGCTCCAAGACTCCCGGCAAGCGGCGCGCGAGCCAGCGGGTCGCGGCCGCCGCCGCCTGAATCGGAAGGTTCCGCTCGATCCAGAGAGGCGGCGCGGCTAGGTACGGACGTCGCGACGCCGGACTCCCAGAGACTGCCGGCCGGGGGAGACAGCGACGATCGGCCGATCGTCAGGTCGGTCGTCGCGCCCGAGAGCCTTCGCGTCGGTCCGGTCGCGGAGGCGTCGATCGCCGTGTCGGGCTGATTTCCGACGGCCGCGCCGCTTGACGCCACCTGAGCCGGCACGGCGGTCTCGTCGCCGGCGAGGCGCAGAGCGCGCGGTGATCGCGAGAGCGGATTACCCGCGCCGGAATTCTCCGCTGCCGGCCGCTCGCCCAGATTCGCCCGGGGCCGGCCGAGGCCTCCGGCCCCTACCGGCGGGAGTGGGATCGCCGCGGGCGACTGCGGCGCGGACGTCGCCCGAGACAAGCTCGCCACGAGGCTGCCGGGTGCGCGGCCGAGGCTGGAGCTGGCCTGCTCGACGTCGATCGCCGCCTCCGGTTCAGCCGTTGTGCCGGGCGGCTGGATGACCGGAGGGATCGCGGCGGCATCGAGCGTATCGACCCGGCGGCTGCGCGCCACCAGCGGCGCGGCAGCGCCGGCAGTCTCCCGGTCCGAAGAGGCCGCCGCCTCGCGGCGTTTCTGGGGCAGGATTGCCGGGGTTGGCAAGACGGCCGCCGGTTGACTGCCGATCGCCTGGCTCGCCCGATCCGGGCTCAGAGACTGCTCGGTTCGCCGCTGGGCGGCGGCCGTACTGGCCGAGAGATTCACCGCCGGCTCTTCGGGCATTGCGAGCGGCTCCGGCTGGGTGGGCGTCTCTATCGGCTCCAACCGGTCGGGCTTCGACTGCCGGCTGATCTCGATGCCGTTGGGACTCTCGCCCCGGTGGGGAACGGCCAGTTCGGCCTTTTCGGGCTGAATCGGCGCCGGAGGCTGTTCTGGGAGCAGAGGAACCGGCGGCGGCTGTTCGGCCACAACCTCGTGTTGCACGAGCGCCTTCTCGATCGCCGTCGGCTGGCTTTCCCGAGGCGGCTCGACTTCGACCGGCTGGGCAAAACTCAGCGGCTCCTCGCTGGGCACAATCTGCGAGACGTGGTAGTCGGGCACGACAACCAGGTCGTCCGCCTCCTCGAGCGCTCTCCGCGCCTCATCGATCCGCTGGGCGATCGCCTCGAGGTACTGGTCGCGCAGGAGGAGCCCCAGCCCGAGATGGATGATCATTCCCACGAGCAGGCAGAACAAGACGCGGCGCGCCACCCAGCGTTGGAGGAGGAGGATCGACATTGTGGCCGCCAGGTAGGCGAGGACGACGGCCGCCAATCGGCCCCATCCCGTCTGGAGCACCGCCGGATCGGTGAAATCGAGCATCGCCGGGTCGGGGAATTCGCTCGTCGCCGCGACCAGTCCGGCAGCGGCGCCGGCCACGGTCAAGACGATCAACTGGATCGGCCAGAGCTGCTCGTCGAAGTCGCCGGACGGCGAAGCGTTGTGCAGCGGTTGGTCGAGGGTCTGCCGTGTCATCGTTCCGAGGGCGGAGGGGTTATCCGCTTTCCTTTCGCGTGGTGATCCGGTAGTCGTGGATTTTGGCTTTGTTGCAGGCGTTCATGGCCGCCACCAGAAACTCGACTTTGCACCTGCGGTCCGCCCGGAGAATGACCGAGGCCCGGCCGGGATTGTTGACTCGGACGGCGTTGAGCGCCCGCTCGAGCTCCGCGAGCGAGAGTTTTTGCCCCGAAACGAAATACTCGCCGTTCTGATCGATGTTGACGATCGTCTCACGGGGCTTGCTGGTGCGCGGCTGGGCCTCGCTGGCGTCGGGGAGCAGCACATCCATCTCGCGCTCTTCGTCGGCGAACTTCGTGGCGACGAGAAAAAAGATCAGCAAGAGAAACACGACGTCGATCAACGGTGTCAGGGTCAGGTTTGCAAGGGCTTGGCCTTTGTCGAGATTGACTGCCATGGCGGGCTCCTCGGGCGGCTATGGCTTCTTGACCGGATCCGGCGAACGCCGCAGCGGCTCAGCCGCTTCGCGGGCGATCGGATTGCGAGGGAACTCCGAGGCGTCGATCGTTTCGTGGTTGCCCCGCAGCCGCCCCTCGAAGCGCTCGAGTTGGGGCAACAACGTGAGAATGAACTCATCCAGCTCGCGGAACAGTCGCTGGATGCGTCCTTCGAACATGTGCGCCAGCAGCGCGGCGGGGATGGCGATCGACAGCCCGGCAAACGTCGTCACCAGGGCCTTGTAGATTCCCTCGGCGAGATAGTCGGCGCGGTTGGCGCCCGGCTGCAAGTGAACGGTTTCGAAGAACGCCTGGATCATGCCGCCGACGGTGCCGAGCAATCCCAGGAGCGGGGCGATGCCCACGGCCAGGGTGAGCCAGCGGACATTGGCATAGAGCCTGCCCGCTTCCCGCTCGTTGGCGTCGCGGTGCGCCTGTTCCACCTCGCCGTGGGGGCGGCCGAGCCGCACCAGCATCGAGAGGATGACGCGCGAGGCCGACGAGGGATACTTGTTGCAGAGCGCGTAGGCCCGCCGCGGATCGAGCCCACCTTTCTGGCCCGCCAGGCGCCGCAGCCCGTCGAACAGCACGGGCGGCAAGACCTTGCCGCGGCGCAAGGCGATCATCCGCTCCAGTCCGAACGTGACCACCAGCAGCGACACCAGTCCGAGCGGGATCATCAGGAAGCCGCCGCGCTTGGTCAAGTCCCAGAGGTCGATTCGGGGCAGGTCGAGTTGGCTGCCGCCCGGCAAGCCGCCCGAGCCCTCCTTTGGCTCTTCGCTCTCCAAAGCCTTCTCAGCGAGCAATGCCGCGTCAACCGGTTGCTCGGGCGCCGCCACGGTTTCTCCGCCGGCCGCCAGGGGGCCGAGCGCCTGGCCGGGTGGCGCATCCTGTGCCCAGAGTGCCGCCCACTGGCAGGCGGCAACGATCCACGCGGCGGCCAGTGCCGATCGCCGCAGGCCTAGGTTTGCTGCTGGAGACATGTTCATTCAAGCCCTGAGAGAATGTACTCGTCATGCAACGCTATTTTTTCAATTCCGCCAGGCGCTCCTTGGCGGCCTTGGCCGTCTCCGCCTGCGGAAACTTCGCGACCAGCTCTTCATACATCTTCACCGCTTGCGTCGGTTTTCCCAGCACTTCGAAACACCGGCCGGCTTCGTAGGTCGCCTCGGCCTGCCAGCGTTCGACGCTGTAACCGTAGGCGACCTTGAAGAAACTCTTCACGGCCTCGGCATGTTGTTTCCGTTCAAACTGGATCTCGCCGATCATGAACTGGGCTTTCGCCGCGGTCTCGCTCCCCGTCTTGGCGATCACCTGCTCGTAGAGGCGGATCGCCTCATCGTGCTGGCCGAGATTTTGCCGGGCCCACCCCTGTTCGCAGAGCATCTGGGGCAGGTAGCGCGACTGGGGACACTCTTCGGCCGCCCGCTTCAGCCACGCAAGGCTTTCCTCCCAGCGTTTCAATTGCCCGGCCGACTCCCCCGCATGGAGTAGCCAGATCGCCCGAAAGTCTTCATTGGTCAGGCCATCGACGCGGCCGTAGGCCGCCAGGGCATCGGCGTACTTCTTCTGTTGATAGAGCGATTCGGCGATCATCAGCAGCGCGTCGGCCTTGAGCGGGCCGGAGGGAAACGCCTCGGCCTGATACTCGAACGCCTGCTGGGCTGAGGGAAATTCCTTGCTGTGATAGTAAGACCAGGCCAGCTTGTGGGCGGCCTTTTCCCCCAGGGGCGTCTGCCCTGCCGCCTTCATCGCGTCGTAATAGGCGACCGCCGCCTTGTCATACTCCTTCTGGTCGTAGAAATACTCGCCAATATGATGCTGGGCCTCGGCCGCCAGCGGGCTCTGCGGTGAGTCCTTGACCAGCCGGGCGAACTGCTCGACCGCCTCCTTGCGGCGATCCGCCAGCAGCAGCGCCCAGGCGAGTTGGTATCGGGCGTTGTCCGCGCCGGCGTAGCCGGGCGACTCGCTGAGCAGCCCGGAGAGCGTCTTCGCGGCCTCCGCGTTCTGTTTCAGGCCGATCTGGCACAACCCCAGCACGTAGAGCGCGTCGGCCCGCAACGGCGCCGGCAGTTGCCCCCCCAGCGCGGCGGTCAGGTCCTCGGCCGCCGGGGCGTATTTCGCCATCTGTTGCCGCGCCAGGCCTCGGAAGTAGCGCGCCTCCGGTGCGCTGGGGTGGTCGGCGAAGCGGCTCAACAGATCGCTGGCCGTCGCCTCCGCTTCGGCGGGCCGCTTGTCATTCAACTGGGAACAGGCCAACTGGTGCAAGGCGTGCGGCACGAGCGGGCTGCCGCTTGCGTGCTCCAACACCCAGCGGTACTCCTGCTCCGCGGCGGCGTAGTCGCCCTTGGCGAACTTGATCTCGCCGAGCCGGTAGTGGGCCTTGTCGAGCAGGCTGCTTTGGGGAAACTCGGCCACGAGCTTCTCGATCGCCGCCGCCGCCTCCTGGTCGTTGCCTTTTCCCCGCCGGGCTTCCGCCAGGGCAAGCAGCGACTGGTCGGCGCCGCGCCAGGCGGGCGCGGCCGCCAGCGAGGCCTCGAGGTGCGTAATCGCGGCGTCAAACTGGCCGGCCGAGAGGGCGTTCTGACCGGCTAGGGTCTCTGCTTCCGCCAGCAGGTTCTTGTCGCGGATTTCGCCGAGGATCGGCTTGAGGAGCTCGACCGCCTCGGCGTGTTTTTTCTGCATCTGGAGGGCCGCGGCGCAGCGCACGCGCCAGAGCTGCTGATCGGGGTGATTGGGATACTGCTCCAGCAAACGGCGATAGAGCTGCTCGCTTTCGATCGCCTCGCGGAGTTGGAGGCGGGCCTCCGCCGCCACGTAGATCACGTCCGGCGCGAGCGCATGGTCCTTGTAGCCGGCGAGGAACTTGGCCGTTTGATCGCGCGCGACGTCGTAGCGCCGCAATTCCAGGGCGGCAAAGCCGGCCATGTAGAGCGCCTGGGGCGCCAGCTCGTCCTGGGGATGTTTGGCGGCGATCTGGGCGTAGCGATCGACCGATTCGGCGCGCCGCGCGGGCTGTTCGTAAAGCGCGTCGGCCTGGTCCATCATCAACGGCGCTGCAAACGGGGAATTGCCCGCGGCAGCGAGACCGGATTCAGCGACCTTGAAGGCTTCGGCCGGTTGACCGAGCGCCAACAGGCTCCGCGACGCCCAATGGGCCGCCTCGGCGGCCGGCTCGCCTCCGGCTTGGAGCGCGCTGGCCAGGACCTGGCTTGCCCGGGCATGATTGCCCGCCAGGTAATAGCTCTTGCCCGCGGCAACCACGGCCGCGGGTGCGTGTTTCGACTTGGGAAAGTCGGTTGCGATCGAGGCGTATAGATCGGCGGCGCGGGCGAACTGCTTCATTTGCGCAAGCGCCTCGGCGTGGCGGAACGCGGCGAAGTCCGCCATCGCGAATCCCGTTGTGGCCGCCTCGGCAAAATAGCCCGCCGCGTCGTTCCAGCGGCCGAGGGCCGCAAGCGTGTTTCCGCGCCGCAGAAAGACCTCGCCCGCCAGGCCATGCCCCCGGTGCTTGTGCAAGAACTGATCATAAGTCTTGCCAGCTTCCTCCGGCTTGCCGAGTTCCTCCTGCGTGACGCCGAGGGCGTACAAGACGTCGGGCATCAGCTTGTGGTCGGGGTAGGCGGCAGCGGTTTGCTGGTAGATCTTCTCGGCACGATCCTTCTCGCCCAACATGTAGGCGCACTCGCCTTGATAGAACAGCGCGTCGGCGCGGTGCGCCGCCTTGGGGTACTTGTCGGCGAGGGTTTTCAGCGTCGATTCCGCGTCGCGATAACCGTCCGGCTTCTCGCGCGAGGCGAGGCTGAACTGGGAGACGCCAAGATAGAGATACGCCGAGTCGAGAAACTCGAACTTGGGCTGCTCCTTGATCAATCGCGCCAGGGTGTCGCGCGACTGGGCGTATTGGCCCTGCTGGTAGAGGCACACGCCGAGATAGTACATGGCGTGGGCCGAACGCGGGTCCTTGGGGAAATCCTTGAGAAACGCGGCCCATGCTTCCGCGGCCAGGTCATACGACTCGAGGTTCTGAAATCGAACCGCCGCCGCGTACTGCCGCGCGGCCGCGCCGCTGGACTCCTGCCCGCAAACAGCCGGGGTCGCCTGGAACCAGCAGAGCGCCAGACACACGCCCCCGGCCACGCAGCTCCGAAACAAGCCACTCATCACAGACATCTCTTCTCCATCGAGTCCCCTACGCTAACCCCTCGTCCAAGGGGGGTGCGGCAAGACAACGGCTCGCATCAGCGACTCCCCTCCAACGCAGGAAAGCTGGTGGCCGCCCGGCGGTCGTGCGTCCAAGCCAGGGCAAGCGGGCCGATGGCCGTTATTTGTGCTTGATCTTGGACGCTCTTCCACGCGCCGGGGATTTCTTCTGCCGATATCCATTCCAGCGACCGATGGCGGCCGCGGCGGGTATCGCTCGGCGCCGCCTTGTCTGTCTATGATATACGAATACAACTGCGCCGTGGAGCAACTGGCACGTCCGGCCGGCTGCCTCCCGGCCACGCACCACCCGTCCGGGGAGTCCGAGGCACAGCCACACCCCCCTGTCGGACCAGGTATAGTGCTGTCTTCTGTGGAGCCAAACTGTGAAACACTGCTTTGTGACCGGCGGCGCCGGATTTATCGGGAGTCACCTGGTCGAACACCTGCTGGCTCAAGGACATCGTGTTTCCGTTGTTGATGACGAATCCACCGGTTCGATCGACAATCTGAAGGAAGTGATCGATCATCCGCGCCTCAAATACACCCGCGGCACGGTGGCGGATCGCGAACTGGTGCGCCGGCGGCTGCTCTCGGCCGACGAGGTCTACCACTTGGCCGCCGCGGTCGGCGTGCAACTGATCGCCAGTTCTCCGATCCACACGATCGAAGCCAATATCTACCCGACCGAGATCGTCCTCGACGAACTTGGGCGCATGCACCAGGACGGGCACAAGGTAAAGCTGTTTCTGGCGAGCACGAGCGAGGTTTACGGCAAGAACTCCAAGCCGATTTACGAGGAAGACGACGACCTGGTGTTCGGGCCGACAACCCGGCCGCGCTGGTCTTACGGGGTGTCGAAGGCGATCGATGAATTCCTCGCCCTGGCGTATTTCAGCGAGCGCGGGCTGCCGGTCGTCGTCGGCCGGTTCTTCAACGTGGTGGGCCCCCGCCAGACCGGCGCGTACGGCATGGTGCTGCCACGGTTCATCGATGCCGCGCTGGCCGGGCGGCCGCTCGTCGTCCACGATGACGGCCAGCAAACCCGCTGCTTCGCCCACGTGGCCGATGTCATCTACGCAACGACCGCCCTGATGGAGGCGCCGCGGGCCGCCGGAGGAGTCTTCAACATCGGCAGCGAAACGCCGATTACGATTCTCGATCTGGCCAGGAGAGTCACCGCGGCCATCAATCCGGAGTTGCCGATCGAGTTCCAAAGCTACGAAGACGCCTACTCCGCGAATTTCGAGGACTGCCGGGCGAGGGTCCCAAGCCTGGCCAGGCTGCGATCGGTGATCCCCTACGAGCCCAAGCACACGCTGGAGGCGATCATCGAGGAGATCATCGCCTGGAAAAACGAAAATCCCGACAGGCGGTGAAGGTCACCGGGCCAGAGGTCGCAGGTGACAGGTTGCATCCGTCAGCGATCGGCTGCCAGAAGACGGTGATTGGCCCGATCGCTGCACCGCCGGGCGTTTGACAACGGCGCCCAGAAATCGCGATTCGTCAAAAGCCGCCGTTCGGGGCCTCAGATTCTGACGAATATC
>JAMOAF010000892.1 GCA_023621895.1 Planctomycetota bacterium | reverse complement strand
GGAATCATATCCGCACCTACGGGTCGAGTGGAAGGAGTCTTTTTTGTCTAACCTACACTACGAAGCTTCTCTAAATTAACATCCGAGGCGCAACTTCAAAACGCGTAAGCGAGGACGGGTTGGTTGCCGCTCTTTTTCCAGTCTCGAGAGACTGCGTCAACCGGTGTGTGTCGCGTCCCTTGAGTGGAACCAGAATAGGAGCCTCGGGACCGATGCCTGGCCAGAACGCAAATTGGCCACCACACACGCCCCCAATCCGGCTCGTCCGGATGGAGCGCAAGGTTGATGGCTACCGCCGCCCGCCGCCCAAAATGCCCACGGGCCAGTGCGATCGCCCCCATCCGGCTCGTCCGGATGGAGCGCAAGGTTGATGGCCAGCGCCGCGCGCTGCCCAAAATGCCCACGGGCCAGTGCGCTCGCCCCCATCCGGCTCGTCCGGATGGAGCGCAAGGTTGATGGCTAGCGCCGCCCGCCGCCCAAAATGCCCAAAGGCCAGTGCGAGCGCCCCCATCCGGCTCGTCCGGATGGAGCGCAAGGTTGATGGCTAGCGCCGCGCGCCCCTTTAGCCGGAAGCCCGAATCCGCGAGCTGCCTTTTGTCGGTCTGTCGCGAAAGGTGGTTTGCCAACTCGTCTGAGTGGTTGTCACCGACCGATCGCATCAGACGGAATTCCGAAGCCGGGCCAATGGCCGGCGGTCGCTGCCGCGCGGGGACGCGTGTTAGCCGCCAACCTTGCGCTCCATCCGGACGAAGCCGGATGGGGGCGTTTGGACTGGGCGCTGGCTGGCGGTCGCTGCCGCGCGGGGACGCGTATTAGCCGTCAACCTCGCGCTCCATCCGGGCGAGCCGGATGGGGGCGTTTGGGCTGGGTGGCTGGCTGGCGGTTGCTGCCGCGCGGGGACGCGTGTTAGCCGCCAACCTTGCGCTCCATCCGGACGAGCCGGATGGGGGCGTGTGGGCTGGGCGGCGGTTAGTCGCCAACCTTGCGCTCCATCCGGACGAGCCGGATGGGGGCGTTTGGACTGGGTGGCTGGCTGGCGGTCGCTGCCGGGCGACGCGTGTTAGCCGTCAACCTTGCACTCCATCCGGGCGAGCCGGATGGGGGCGTTTTGACTGGGTGGCTGGCTGGCGGTCGCTGCGCGGCGGCGCGTGTTAGCCGCCAACCTTGCGTTCCATCCGGGCGAGCCCACTCCCGCGCGAATTCCGGTGTTGGGGGGAAGCTGGGAACGCGTCAGGGCAGGCCGGCCACCTGCTGCTCGAGCGGCCCGAGCAGCGTGCCGCCGGGAAGCGTAAACGGCGCATCGCCGAAATTGACCGTCACCGTCACGCCGTTGGCGAACCGGGTTTGCTGCACCGCGTGGTCCGCGGTCAGCCACTCGTGCGAGAGCATCTCGCTGTAGCCGGTCGCCCGGGCGACTGGCGCGATGTTCCTATAGCTCTGGGCGAACCGCTCGCGGTTCTTCTCCCATATTTTGGCGTCGAACAGGAACATCGGCGGCGTGCCGTAGAGGGCGTTGATCAGGTCGCGGCGGCCCCAGAGCGTGGGCAGCTTGTTGTTGTAATCGCCCCAGTACCACTGGGCCACGACGCAATCGTGATAGACCAGTTCCCAGAGGGGCAGGCGATACTTGGGGCCGGTCTGGAACCTGGCCACGCGCTCCGGCGGTTCGTCCCAGGGCTGGAGCATGTTGCGGCCGGAGTCGGGCACGCGGTACGGCCCCAGGCTGAGCATCCCCTCGAAGTAGTGCACGTAGGGCACCGACGCTTCGTGGCCCGTCTCGCTGCCGGTCACCAGCCCGAACTCGCGGCTGACCACGCGGAGCAGCTCCATCTTCCAGTGCTTGCTCTCGCTCCGCGTGAGCGGGTGGTCCTTGTGGTAGCACTCGCGCCACGGCGAAGCGGTCGTCGTGTCGATAAACCGGCAGCGGTAGGCGTGCGTCTTCAACTCCTCCGCGATCCGCCGCCGGGCGTAGTCGGGCGCCAGCCGATCGCAGAGCACCGCGCAGGGATACCACTGGTCGTCCTTGCCCTTGACTTGCCAGCCGCGAATCCAGTCGCCCCGGGCGTCGATCATCACGCCGCCGGGCCAGGCCTCGCTCGTCCAATCGGCGTGGACCCCGCGGAGCTTGTCGAAGTTGGCCGGGTTCATGCAGTCCTGGTAGATGTCGTAGCGGCTGGTCAACACGCCCATCGCATTCATCCGGTCGATTTCCTCGGGCGTCGAGCGACTGCTCCAAAGAATCCGCTCGATGCCGGCCGCCCGCAGCTCCTCGCACATCCGCGGCCCCCGCGGGCCGAACGCCCAGATGTTGACCGCCCCGACGAGCTTGTCGACCTCCGGGTTTTCCTGCCGCTTCTGCGCCAGCGTCTTCAGCAGCCCGATCTCCGCGGCGTACGCCCGGTAGCGTTTGCACATCGCCACGTAGCCGCCCGAGTCGAACAGGCTGTAGCGAATCCGCCGCGGCGGGCCGAAGCCGCCCTTCTGCGGTTGCCACTCGGGGCTGAGCACCAGCCGGCCTTCAAGCCGGGGCAGCCGGACCGCGGCGTCGTCCGGAGTCTCCACGATCGAAAGCAGCGCCCGCCGCGTATCGGTCACTCCATACCAGCCCATGCAGAGGCCGTGGCCGCCGTAGAGGTAGTAGCTCATTTCGGGAAGCGACGGATCGTCGACCGGATAGCTGATCCCCTCGTTGACCGGCAGGATGAGGAACTGGCCCGGGGCGGTTTCAAACGGCGGCGGGTAGGCGAGGGCCGAATCCATCGCGCCCTCGCCCTTGATTTCGACGGCGAATTCCGCTCCGTCGAGCAATTCGACCTCGACGGCGAGATTCCGCATCGAACGCGGGTCGAGAAGCTCGATCCGCAGGCCGCCGGGATGGGACTCGGCCGCCAGCACGGCCATCGCCTCCGAGGCCCTCTGCGACCAGCGCGCGGCGTCGCGGCGGTCGACGACCGCCAGCGCGGCGGTTTGCGTGTCGAACGTGACTTCGAGCCGGTCGTTCTTGGCCTCGATCGAGGGGGGCAGGCCCTTGGCTCGCAGGTCGTCGAGCGAGCCAGCGCGGGAGAGCACCAGATCGTCGGCCCGTACGGTGGCCGGCCCGTGGCCGATCAGCCGCGGCAGGATGGCGGCCCCCTCCGGCGGGATCAGGAACCGCGAGCGGACGTGCTGCCAGCGGTCGGCCGTGCCGGTTGTATCCCCGCCGAACGTCCAGCGGAGGACCTTCTTTTCCTCTCCGTAAAGGATGACGCAGAGCGTCGCCGTGCCGGCGCCCTCGACGCGAAGCCGGCCGCTGAGCTCGTAAATCTCGCCCGGCTTGACCTCGATCGGGCTGGTCTGCTGAAAACTCCAGTCCTCGGCGCCCGGGTGCTTGACCGCGAGGACGCTGCCCGAGCCGTCCGCCGCCGGTTCGATCGTCGCCCGGCCCTCGCCGGACCGCGACCAGAACCGGCTCCAGCCGCTCGCTGCCTGCTCAAAATCTCCGCCGACGATCAGGTTTTCAGCCGCTGGCGCCGGGGCGGCCAGCAGGGCGGCGAGGATCAGGGTTGCCACGGTCATGGGATTGATCTCCTCAATGGGTGCGCTTTCCCCCAGCGGTGGCGGCCCGTCGGACCGCCTCGGCTCGCGACACTCTGCGCCGCCGCACCGCCTGCCGCGCCGCGGATTGCCCGGCAAGCCCGCGCGGCTAACTGCCCGTGGTCAAAGGGGACCGGATGGTGGCGACGGGGCGGGGCGAGCCCGCGCGGCCGGCGGTCCGCGGCGGCGCTTGATCGGCCGGGGGCGCGGCCGCGCCGCCAGCCGCCCCGAGCGCTGCCTGGAGCGTCTTGGCGATCCCGGTTACGTCAACGTAGGGGCCGCGGACGGGATCGGCGCCCACGATCAGGGTATCCAGCAACTCGGCGCCCACGCCACGCGCAAAGACCGGCACCAGGCTGTTCGTGTGCTTCTTGGAGTGGTACATCAGGCCGGGCATCGCGCCCGGCCCGTTGTCGACCAACGGTTGGAAGGGGGTCTTGTCGGAGTCCGGGCCCCAGAGGAGGCCGGTCTCGTGGTCGGCGGTGACGACGACCAAGGTCTCGTCCCACGTGCTGTTGGCTTCGACCCACTGAATGACCGCCTCAACGGCGTGGTTGAAGTCGATTTGCTCCTGGATCATGCGGCAGGCGAGGTTGTCGTGGTTGGCCCAGTCGACCGCGCCGCCTTCGATCAAGAGAAAGAATCCGTTGGGGTTTTGACTGAGTACGTTGAGCGCTCCCTTGGCCATCGTGGCCAGCGTGGGCACGCCCTGGTTGAGCGGGGTGTCCTCGTCCGGATGCGCGGCGCGCTTCTTCGTCCTCGCATGCTGAAGCGTGGTCGCGACCTGGGCTGTTCCCAGGACCTTGGGCGGGGCCTGGCC
>JAMOAF010000147.1 GCA_023621895.1 Planctomycetota bacterium | reverse complement strand
GCCCAGCTCGCGCCGCAGATGCGCATAGCCGTAGGTGTTGCCCTGGACGCAGAGGCGGCCGTCGAGGATGCCGGCCCAGGAAGTCCCCTCGTGCAAGTCTCTGTGCCAGGCGGGGGAGAGTTCCGGGCCGTCGAAGCGATCGGAGAGTTCGTTGATGATCGTCTCCGGCGCCGGCAAGTCGGCGCCCAGGATGGGTGCGGTCACCGGGAACCGGCCCGGCGGAGCGACGAGGATCAGGCGGACATCGTGGCGAGGCACGCTCAACCTGATCGTGGGCCCGGCCGGCCCGGCTGCCATCGCGATCCGCTGGCCGGTCTCGGCATCGACGGCGGTCATGCTGCCCGCATCCGTCTTCCACCTGTTCCACGCGGGCGTCAAGACGGCCTCGACGGGTTTGTCGCCCACGTTGCCCACGACGAAGATCGCGGCGTCGGGCCGATGGTATAGGCTCACGCGCACCTCGGGCTGCGGGCAGCCGATCCAGCCGGCATTGGCCCAATAGCCGGCAAACCCGACGTCGTTCTCCCACGGCCGGAAGAGGTTGCGGGCGTGCCGCAAGCGGCAGACCACGCGCAAGTCGCGATTTCCGAAGCTGCCCACGTCTTGGTCGTGCAGGAGAGCCAGCATCATGATTGTTCGCGTGTCGCGCTGAAAGACGTCGGCGGCGGCACGGTACGACGACATGCCCACCATCGCCACTTGGCCGAACTGCCGCGCCGGGTTGAACGCCGCGTAGCGCTCGATCGAGCCGTAGTAATCGAGGATGTCGCGGTCGTTGAACGAGTTGTAGTAGCCTTTTTCGCACGGCGCCCAGATGCCGATGAAGTTGTACGCCGGCAGGTAGTGGGCGTGCACGTGCTGGGAATCCCAGGTGTAGTTGGGGCGGCGGTACTTGTGATGCACGTACGCCACCCGCTTCCAGCGGTCGCGGTAGCGCCACAGCCCGGAAGAACCGATCTTGGCGCCGTCTTCGCGGACGTAGCCGATTTCCAGATCCTCGTCGAACAGTTTTTTCGGATAGCCCGTGTCGTCGTAGAAGCCCGAGAGCTGGGTGTATTGGAGGGCCTCGTCGTAGGCATAGGTGAGGAAGTCCACGTAGCTGGGAACCGTGTTGGCGGGCAGGATGATGCAGAGGTCCGGATTCTCGCCGAAGAAGCGGCCGTTCCACTCCCAGGGGCGGGGCGTGGAGTTCGCCTCCCACGTTTCTTTGTCGATGCCCCATTCGCCGCGAAAGACCCGCGTTTCCGGGAACCCCTTGGCGACATGGCCCCAGAAGTGATAGCCGCCCACCGCGCGGCGGCCTCCGGCGAGCGCGCTATCGATCCGAGCTTTGCTCTTCTGGCGCTGCTCGGGCGTATCGCCGGGATGGATGAAGTGGGTGGCGCCAGAGAGCGTATAGCCGGAGCCGGCCTCGGGGATCAGGTTGAACGTCAGCGGGGCGTCTTCGGGATCGCCACCGTTCTGGATACCGCGCCATTTTTCCGGCAGCGGCTTGGTCGGGCCGGCCTGAAAGGCGATCTCCAGCGTCCGCGGTTGGCTGAGCACCGCGGGCCGATCGACCAGGTTGAGCCAGAGCACGAGGGTTTCGCCTTCGCGGATGACCTCGACCGAAGGTGCGTCGTCGCGGAGCAGCCACCCCTGGTCGTTGTCGGCCGCGTAACAGAAGCAGGTCTCGTAGTCGGCCAGCCAGAACAGCCCGGTGAACGTCGGGGCCAGCATGGTCGGCTGCGGGCGGTCGAGGCTGTCGAACACCTTGCCCTCGGTCGCGGGGAGCAGGTCATGGGCGTAACCTTTTTCCGGGTCGTTGGCCTGCGGATTCCAGTGCCGTTCGGCCCCATCGGCCGAGTAGAAACGGCAGAGCGACGCGCTTAACGGCACGCGCAGCCGCAGCCGATCGAGCGCGGCCTCTGCGGTCGATGGCCCGTAGGTCAACCGGTACCGGACGAGGCCGTCGTATTCCGTCACGGCATCCAGGCCGATCTTGAGGTTGCCGGCAACCAGCTCCGCCCGGCCTCGCGCGGCGGCCGGTTGCACGTCCGTGAGCCGGAATGGATCAACCGCTTTCCACTCCAAGGGTTTGCCATCGGCCGTGCCGATCAGTTCCATGGCGGCTTGCAGCCATCGCTGGTCCTGCGACTGGACGCATTCGAGCAGCCCCAGCTCGTTGAATGCGTAACGGCGACCCCAGGGCCGGACCTCGCGGTCGTTCGCCCGGAGTGCAACGTAAGGGGCCGGCACTTCGGGGCCGATGCCCCGAGGGTGTTTCATCCAGTCGAAGATGCGTTTCTCGAACCAGTCGTCTTCGCGGCCCAACTGCTCGCCAGCCGAATTCCGAACGACGACTTGCACGGTGTAGTCGCCCTCCGGCAACGATTCGGTGGAGAGCTTCAGCACGGATCGGCCGGCCCCGGTCGCCAGCGTTTGCTTGAGGACCGGCCCTGCCGCCCGGGTATTCTTGGCATACACCGCCACCTCAGTGGACAGTGCGGCGTCGGGGGCCAGGCGCCTGGCCCAGCGGAGATAAACGGGGTCGGCAACCACGACGAGTTGCTCTTTCGACGGGAGGAAGCGGACTTGCGCCTCCCGGGCGTCGTAGAGGCCGACATCGTCGACGTACAGCAGTCCCTTGTTGCCCGCGGCGCCGCCGACGATCAGGTTCAGGTGCGTGGTGCCTTCAGGCACGGTCAGCGGCTGGACGTACTCCTGCCAATGGGCCGTGACGGGGAAGCGGAACTCGGTTTTGAAGTCTTTGGGGGTCGCCTTGGGCCGCTCCCCTTTGGCGTCGTAGATGCAGAGTTGGACGAGCAACTGGCAGTCGGTTCCCTTGGCGTGGACCTTGACGAGGTACTGCTGGCGTTTGCCCGGATAGACTCCAGGCGCCCAGGGGGCGCCCCAGCCCTGCATGAGGCAGCAATAGCCTCGGCGGCTATCAAGACAGACGCACTTGCTGCCCGAGCGGGCCCGCGCCGGGTCGTTGATGACTTGCAGGCGGCCGCCCGTCGTCCCGTAGTTGTATTCCCGCCAGTCCACCACGTGTGTGCCGGTGGCATTCTCAAAGCCGGGATTGGAGGCCAGGTTTTGGCCGGCCCGTGCCGCACGCAGCAGGCAGGCGATCGCGACCAACGCCAACACGGTTGCGGTTATCCGTCTCATCGGTTCCTCCCGTCTCCGGCCAGCGGAATCGAGTGTCCGCCGCCAGTCGATAAACTCTTCACGGGTCTTGCTGATTCTCTGCCGACCACCAGGTCCGAGAAGAACCAGGCCGCCGCGCTGGACGGCGAGAAATGCTGCGGGTGGACGTTCTTCAAGAGCGGTTGCTTGCCCGGCGAGCCGTTGCCCAACATCAACCACTGCGGCGGGCCGGCGTGCGAGGCGTCTCGCCGGACCTCCCAGTCCTCGGACCAGGTCTTGCCATCGGCCGAGCCGCAG
>JAMOAF010000691.1 GCA_023621895.1 Planctomycetota bacterium | reverse complement strand
GCACGGACGCGCCGCCCGACCGAACCGCCAGAATCCAGGTCCAAGTCGCCCTCGAGCCCGGCGCGGCCAGCTTCAAGACCGTCTACGAGCACAACGGCAAAGTTTTTTATGGGTCGAAGGAGAAACAGCCGCTGGCGGTCGATCTCCGGAAAGCAGGCGTCACGGCGCGAATCGTGCGGCTGCGGGTTCCCGGGCGCTGCTCGTTCGCGCTCGAAGAAGTCGAGGTCTACGGGCGCGACGATCCGCGGACGAACCTGGCACTCGGCCGCCCGGCCGACCAGAAGAGCGTCGGCCCCTATTCGCGGCGCAGTGCGACAACTGCCAAGACCGCCCCCGCCGAGCCGGCCCCGCCGGCGCACGAGCCGTTTTCCCTCGCTCACATCCGCGCGGTCATCGAGCGCGGCCGGCGATTGGCCCACCGCCTGGGAAAAATCACCGCGCCGCAGCGCCTCGCGCCGCCGCTGGCGCGCCTCGATGATCTGGGCGAGCGGCTCGACCGGCTCGAAGCGGCGGGCGGGGCTGCCGAGACGGTCCGCCGCGACCGGTATTTCGAGGCCCGCCGGCTCCTCCGCCAGATCGCTTTCTGCAATCCGCGGCTCGATTTCGATCGCATCTTGTTCATCAAGCGGCGCGACCCGGGCGGTCTCTACCACATGGTCCACCAGTACTACGGTTTCGGCGCTGTCGCCGGCGGCGGCCTGTTCGTCCTCTCTAATCCGTTTTCCGACGAGCCGGAGGTGACCAACCTGCTCGAAACGGCCGTTGTGGAAAAGGGCCGGCTGGCCGGCCGCCGGCTCGAGCCGGGCTCGTTCCTTTCACCCGACCTTTCGTTCGACGGGCGGACAATCCTCTTCGCATACACCCAAGGAGAAGGCGAGAAGCCCGAGTGGTCGCCCCGCGCCTGCTACCATATTTTTCGAGTCGGCGTCGATGGCACCGGCCTCGTCCAGTTGACCGACGGGCCGTGGGAAGACTTCGACCCCTGTTTCCTTCCCGGCGGACGGATCGCCTTTATCTCCACGCGCCGCGGCGGCTATCTGCGCTGCGGCGGATCGGCCCCGCCCTGGGATTCGCCCACCTACACGCTCTATTCGATGGCCGGCGACGGCAGCGACGTGATCTGCCTGAGCTACCACGAGACTCAGGAATGGCACCCCAGCGTCGACAACAACGGGATGTTGATTTACACCCGCTGGGACTATGTCGACCGCGACACCAACATCGCCCATCACATTTGGAGCTGCTACCCGGACGGGCGCGATCCCCGCTCGTTCCACGGCAACTATCCGGTCAAGCGAGAGAGCCGCCCCTGGATGGAAATGAGCCCGCGGGCGATACCGGGCTCGAACAAGTACGTGGCCACCGCGGCCGCGCATCACGGCCACGCCTTCGGGTCCCTCGTGGCGATCGACTACCGGCCGGAGGACGACGGGGCGATGGCCCAGGTCGAGCGGCTTACGCCCGATGTGCCGCTGCCGGAATCGGAGGGGGGCAAGGCGGCCATCCGCGGCCTGATGGCCTACGGAACGCCCTGGCCCTTGAGCGAGGACGATTACCTCTGCGTCTACGACGGCCGCGCGGTCAATCGCGGCATTTACTGGATCGACCGGTTCGGCAACCGGGAGTTGCTCTACCGCGACCAGGAGATTTCCTGTTTAAGCCCGATCCCCCTCCGCCCTCGCCCGGCGCCGCCTGTGCTGCCGGAGCGGACCGCGCAGACGGCCGCCGCCCGAGCCGAGGCGCCGGACGCCGCGGCGACAATCGCCGTGATGAACGTCTACGACAGCGATTTCCAGTGGCCGGTGGGGGCGAAAATCACGGCGCTCCGCATCATCCAGGTGCTGCCGAAGACCACGCCGCCGGTCGATCTGCCGCGGATCGGCGCGGGCACGGAGACCAACGCCCGAGCGGTCCTCGGCACGGTCCCGGTCGAGGCCGACGGCAGCGCATTTTTCGAGGCCCCGGTGGGCAAGCTGATTTACTTCCAGGCGCTCGGCGCGGAGGGGATGGCCGTCCAGTCGATGCGGTCGGCCACCTACGTCCACCCGGGCGAGCGACTCACCTGCCAGGGCTGCCACGAGCCAAAGCACCGCCCGCCCGGCCAACAGAAACCTCCGCTGGCGCTGCTTCGCGAACCCTCGCCGATCCGGCCGGCCCCGGACGGCGCCAACCCCTTCAGCTATCCGCGGCTCGTCCAGCCGGTGCTCGATCGGCACTGCGTCGAGTGCCACCGCACGAAGAACGCGCTCGACCTGGGCGGCTCCGTCGCCGCCGCTCATGGCTGGACCCGATCGTACCAGAACCTGGCCGCGAAATACGGTTTTTACTTCTCGGTGTCGAACGGGTCGATCAACTCCGGCGCGCACGGCGGCAGCCGGACGACGGCCGGCCAATTCGGCGCTCGTGCGTCGAAATTGCTCGACTATCTCGACCGGCGGCACTACGGAGTGGAACTCCCCGCCGAGGATTTTGGCCGGATCGCGCTCTGGCTCGACTGCAACTCGGAGTTCTACGGCGGCTACCACGACACCGAACGGCAGACGCGGGGCGACGTGATCCTTCCGCGCTTGGACTAACGGAGCATCGATATGCGAGCAGCTTTGGGGTTGCTTTATTGTCTGGGACTCGTTCTGCCCACCGGCGCGGCCGAGGACCGTCAGTCGCATTTCGCCTTTATGACGCCCGGCGAAGTGCGGGCCTTCGAGATTGAGGTCATGGAAAAGATTGCCGACCTGGCCCTGATCCCGCCTGAGCTCAACACCTCGCCAATTCCGAAATATGACTACGACCAACTCGATTACGGCATGACGATCGGCATCGAGCGGACCCCCAAGGGCCGCCTCTGGGCCTGCTGGGTAGCGGGCGAAGACGGCCCCAAGGCATTCTTTGTGCTTGCGACCAGCGATGACGACGGCGAGACATGGTCGAAACCGTGCCTCGTGATCGACGCCCAGTCGGACCGCCTGCCGATGAATCGCAGCGTCCTGGTGGGCAACCTTTGGACGGACCCCAGCGGCAGGTTGTGGCTGTTCTTCAACCAGTCGATGATGCAGTTCGACGGCCGCTCCGGTGTCTGGGCTGCCGTTTGCGAAGACCCCGACGATGAGACGCCCGTGTGGTCAAAGCCCCGGCGGATCTGGCACGGTTTCACGCTCAACAAGCCCACCGTGCTGTCGACTGGCGAGTGGCTGCTGCCGATCTCGCTGAACCACGAGGGGTTCGGGCCGTTCCGGGGCGCGTTTAAGGAGCTTGACCCGGTTCGAGGCGCGAATGTGTTCGTTTCCACCGACCGGGGCGTTACGTGGACACGGCACGGCCACGTGGCTTTCCCCAATCCGGACTGGGACGAGCACATGATCGTCGAGCGTAAGGACGGCACGCTCTGGATGCTGGCGCGAACGGCCAAGGGCATCATGCAAAGTATCTCGTC
>JAMOAF010000832.1 GCA_023621895.1 Planctomycetota bacterium | reverse complement strand
CCGGGGCGACGGGCCGGGAGACCCGTTCTACGAAGGCGCCCTCCGGACGCGCGAGAGCGTCCGGGGCGACGGGCCGGGAGACCCGTTCTACGAAGGCGCCCTCCGGACGCGCGTGTGCGTCCGGGGCGACGGGCCGGGAGATCCGTTCTACGAAGGCGCCCTCCGGACGCGCGAGAGCGTCCGGGACGACGGGTCGGGAGACCCGTTCTACGAAGGCGCCCTCCGGGCGCGCGAGAGCGTCTTTTCCCTGAGAAAGACCGCGTCGCCGCCCCGGGTCGGTGCGGCTGCTCGCTGGCTACAGCGCGCTGCGGTAGCGCCGTTTCGCTTTGGCTTTTTTTTCGGCTCCCTTGGGTTTGCCCTGCGGCAGTCGCGGCAGCGCCGAGCGACCGGCGCGGTTCGAGCTGGTCCCCCGCGCCCGATTTCGCCGATTCGTTGGACACTTGGCCGGCTGGGCGGTCTCCGGACAAGGCTCGCCGGCGATGGCCGGAATCTCCTTTTCGACGGCGATCGTCCGGCGGATCAGGCGTTCGATCAGGCGGAGCGTGGGCCGTTCGTCTCTTCCGCAGAACGAGACGGCAACGCCCCCCGCGCCGGCGCGCCCCGTGCGGCCAATGCGGTGGATGTAAATCTCGGGCACAGTGGGCATGTCGTAATTGATGACGTGTGACACGTCGTCGATGTCCAGTCCGCGTGCGGCGACGTCGGTGGCGACAAGCACCGGCAGGCTGTCGGACTTGAATTCCTCGAGAACCCGCTGGCGGGCGGCCTGGCTCTTGTTTCCGTGAATCGCCGCGGCGCGGATTCCGCCGCGGAGCAGTTGCCGCACAATGCTGTCGGCGCCGTGCTTGGTTCGTGAGAAGACCAGCGTGCGGCAGCCGGCGGCGTTTTTCAGGAAATCGGCGAGCAGGCTCGGTTTTTGCTTCTTCTCGACGAAGTACACCGACTGCTCGACCGTCTCGACCGGCGTGGCGACCGGTCCGGCCTGCACGTCCGCGGGGTTTTCAAGCCATTCTCGCGCCAGCCGGCGGATCAGCTCGGGCATGGTTGCCGAGAACATCAGGGTTTGCCGGCTCCTGGGTACGTGCCGCACGATGCGGCGCAGGTCGTGGATGAAACCCATGTCGAGCATCTGATCGGCTTCGTCGAAGGTGAGAATCTCGACGCCCCCGAGGTCGATGTAGCCCTGGTCGATCAGGTCCAGAAGCCGGCCGGGCGTGGCAATCAGGATATCGACGCCGTGGCGCAGAGCGCGGACCTGGGAGTGTTGCGAGACACCGCCGTAAACGACCGCGTAGCGCAGCGGAGTGTGCCGCCCGTAAGCGATGAAACTCGCGGCGATCTGGCAGGCAAGCTCGCGGGTGGGCGAGAGGACCAGTCCGCGGACGATCCGCTTTCCGCCGGCGCGACGATTGCCATTGGCCCGGCCGGCGCGGTCTTGGAGCCGGTGGATGATCGGCAGGGCAAAGGCCGCGGTCTTTCCGGTGCCTGTCTGGGCGCAACCGATCAGGTCGCGGCCGGCGATCACCGCGGGAATCGCCTTGGCTTGGATCGGGGTGGCCGCCTGGTAACCCTCGGTGTGAACGGCGTGGAGAATCGGCGCGGCGAGGCCGAGGTCTTCGAACTTCATCAATCAACTCATTTCGTGAAACAAGGAGCGCCCGGGCGCCGCGATCGCATCACTCTGCGAGAGTGGGGGCGAACACCTTGGACGTGCTCCGAAGGGAAAAATTCGCTGAAAACCGCGCCTTGCGGCCATGGCGGCCGACAGCCTTCGCTGAAAAGACCCTCACATGCCCGCAAAACCCGCGGCACCCTCGGGATACAAGGGCTCGAAGCCGCCCAGCGGCGGCCAGGCATGGGGAGGCGCTGGTACGAGGAGCAAGAGAATCAGTCGCGGTCGCAAGCTAGATACCCGGGCGGAAAGGATGCCTTCAACGATCCATCGTCGCCCAGGTGGCCGCTGCAATCGAATTTGAATGAACGCGGCACGTCCAAAGCGCGTGCCGGTCTCGCACCTAGTGTTAGGTGAAGCATACCACGATCTCGGGGTAGGTCAAGAGGACTGCTGGAAAAAGGGGACAATCACCGGGTTCCTCCGCTCCGCACACGGATTCTCGGGGGGCCGGGCGGTCGGCGCCAGGGGCCCGTGGACGGCGGACGCGTTCTCCGCTCCAATCTGGCCCCCTGAGGGAAACTCGGTATAATAGAATGCTTTCAATTCAATCAGGAGACCCACTTCCCGAAGGTCCCCTTCTCATGGTTCATGCCACCGCGCGGCGCTCCCAAAACGAAGAATTGCTGGCTTACAAGTCGCTGGAAAACGACGTTTTGACCCGGCGAATCCAGGCTGTCCGCGACGCGATGGGTCCGAAGCTGTTGATTCTCGGGCACCACTACCAGCAGGACGAGGTGATCGCGCTATCCGATCTCCGCGGCGACAGCTTCAAGCTCAGCGAGATGGCGGCGGCGAGCACCGAGTGCCGGGCGATCGCCTTCTGCGGCGTCCATTTCATGGCCGAAACGGCGGACATCCTGGCCAATCGGCCGGAGCGGCTCGCCGAGCGCGGAGGCCAGCGGGTCCCGGTGATCCTGCCCGACATGTCGGCCGGCTGCTCGATGGCCGACATGGCCGAGATCGACGAGGTCGAGGACTGCTGGGAGCAGCTTTCCGGCGTGATCGACACGGACGACCTGATGCCGGTCACGTACGTCAATTCCGCCGCGTCGCTGAAGGCCTTCTGCGGCCGCCGCGGGGGCATCGTCTGCACCTCGGCCAACGCCCGGCCGGTTCTCGAGTGGTCGTTCGCCCAGCGCCGCCGCGTGCTGTTCTTCCCCGATCAGCACCTGGGCAGAAACACGGCGCTGCGGATGGGCGTGCCAGCCGAGGAGATGCCGGTCTGGGATCCGCGCGCCGATGTGCTCGGCGGCAATCCGGAGGAAGCGATCGCTTCGAGCCGGGTGATCCTCTGGAAGGGTCATTGTAGCGTCCACCAGGTGTTTCTCCCCGAGCACGTCGAAGGATTCCGGCAGCGGGTGCCGGGGATCAAGATTCTCGTGCATCCCGAGTGCATGCGCGAGGTGGTCGACAGGGCCGACCAGATCGGCTCGACCGGCACGATCATCCGCGCGGTGCGCGAGTCGCCGCCCGGAACCAAGTGGGCCATCGGCACCGAACTGCACCTGGTCAACCGCCTCAAGCACGAGCACCCGGAGCAGGAGATTCACTTCCTCTCGCCGCTGGTCTGCATGTGCGCGACGATGTTCCGCATCGACCTGGCGCACCTCTGCTGGTCGCTGGAGAAACTCGCCGCCGGCACGCCGGTCAACGTGGTTCGCGTTGACGACGAGATAGCCGCCGATGCGCTGGTGGCGCTGAGGCGGATGTTGGAAGTCAAATAGGGTTCAGGGTTCGGGGTTCAGGGTTCAGGGTTCAG
>JAMOAF010001128.1 GCA_023621895.1 Planctomycetota bacterium | reverse complement strand
AGAGGGGCAGATCTTGCGTGTAGCCAGCCAGATCGAGAATGAACTCGACTACTTCGCGACGCGTGAAAACCGCGCCTCGGTCCTCCGCGTTGCCAGCGGCCAGAGCTTCGACGGCGTCCGAAAAGTCGATGATCGGCAGCAATCCCTGTCGTGCCACTGGTCCCTCGGATCCGTGTGATCATTTCCCTTTCGCGCGTGCCAACATTCAAATCGCCTCGGCTGGCGCATTATACAGCCTGCTCCGTTCACGTGAAAGCCGCCCGAAAACGCAGCTCGGCTCGAATCGCTCGTTCGACCGGGAACTCCGGGAAACGGCGCGGTATCAGCGCTGAAACTGCTGGCACCAGTAGATCGTACCGCCGGCGCTCTGATAGGCCGCCACGCCGATCCGCCGGTAGCCGCGGTTGAGGATGTTCGCGCGGTGGCCCGATGAGCGCATCCATCCGCCGAGCGCTGCCTCCGTCGTGGGGTAACCCATGGCAATGTTTTCAGCGATCCCGATCCGGTTGTGCTGGAGCAGGCGGCTGCGGGCCATCCAGATCGCATGGGTCCGAGCAGTCCGCACCAGGTTTGCGTCAACCGCGAGCGGGGGCAGTCCATAGCGCGCCCGCTGGGCGTTGGTCTGGTCGACGATCGCCTTCTCGACGGCAATCAACTCGAACTTCGTCGTGGCGTCGGGCGCAGCGTCTGTCGTCCCCTCGGCGGCAATCAGCAGAGTGCAAGCGAGAATCTGAGCGAGCATTGGACCTCCCCGGTCATAACTAGGGTTGCGAGACTTCCGTGGCGAATTTCCGCGAACCGTTCCGTTGGCTCCCGGATGCTGCCCGAAGTAACGGCGTCGTGCCAAGATGGCTTGCCTTGGCAAGCACGGCAACCTGGGAGGGAGCAAGGCAATCTGCCGTCATTCCAGGCTCGCCTCTGAAAAAACCTGGAATGGTTCCCTCCCGCGTTAAGGTGGGTGTCCTACGAAGGATTTGCGGGCAGTCTTCCTAGAATAACGGCCCATGCGGCGATTACAAGGTGGGCACGACGGTTTTTTCACGGATTCAGGAGCGGATCGCCGGCCTCTTTCTGGCACGCTTCGAGCCGTGCCCGCAGGCCGGCGGAGATCGCCGCGAATTCCGGCCGTTCGAAGAGACTCTCACGCTCCAGCGGATCGTTGCCCAGATCGAACAGTTGGAAATCCCTTTGCCGCGATCCTGCCGGCGATTGCCGGTCGCCGCCGAGCCGAGCCTGCGGCAACCGGTTGCGAGCCCCGTGCCGTCCGGTAGGATAGAATAATCGTTCACCGGCGACTGTCCCTGTTTTTGCGCACAACGGCGCGGGGTGAGACGAGAAGCCGGTGCGCAGCGAAAACGGGGGCCGTCCCACGCGGGTCCGCCCAGCGGGCCGGACCAGAGGTTGCGCGTGAGGACCCGCGGGCCACGCGAGCGAGTTGGAGAAGGCGACGGCTGATGGCATGTTCGACGGGGATTCGATTGGGAACCAGAGCCAGCAAGCTCGCCAGGTGGCAGGCCGACTGGGTGGCGGCGCGGCTCGAGGAGTTGGGTGTGGCGGTCGAGCTGGTTCCGATCACCACCAGCGGCGACCGCGATCAGCGCGGGCCCATCGGCGCGCTTGGGACCCAGGGGGTGTTCACCAAGGAAATCCAGCGGGCGCTCCTCGACGGCCGGATCGATCTGGCCGTTCACAGTCTCAAGGACCTGCCCACCGAACCGGTCGCAGGATTGTGCCTGGCGGCGGTCCCCGAGCGGGAGTCGGTGCGCGATGCGCTCGTTTGCCGAGAGGCGAGTTCGCTTGAAGAGCTCCGTCCGGAGGCGGTGATCGGTTCGGGCAGTCTCCGCCGCCGCGCACAGTTGCTGCACCGCCGGGCCGACCTCCAGATCGACGGCATCCGAGGCAACGTCGATACGCGGTTGAAGAAACTTGCCGAAGGGTCTTTCGACGCGATTGTGCTCGCCGAAGCCGGTTTGAAGCGCCTCGGCCTGGCCGGCCGAATTACGCAAATCCTGCCGCCGGAAATCATGCTCTCGGCGGTTGGGCAAGGCGCTCTTGGGCTCGAGACGCGGGTGGAGGATCTTGCCACCCGCTCCGCCCTGGAGCCGCTCGATCATCCCGCCAGCCACGCCGCCGTGCTTGCGGAAAGGACCATGCTGGCCGCTCTCTGCGGCGGCTGCCTGGCCCCGATCGCCGGTTGGGCCCGCCCGGAACGAGGAAGACTGGTCCTCACCGGTCGCGTCGTCGGCGCCGACGGGAAATGCCGCATCGAGGCGACCGATAGCGATCGGATCGCCGATGCCGCGCGGCTCGGCCGCCGCGTGGCCGATCAACTCCTCGATCAAGGGGCGGGCGACCTGATTGCCGCGGCTCGCGGGGCCCGGAGCTGACCGGCGGCTCCTGGCCATCGGCGGCGGGAGGCGGATCGGTGATGTCACTCTGGGCAGCGGTAGAGGTTCCCAAGCTGGAGCTTGGGAACCAGGAATGGTCCGGGCAGCGGCAGAGGTTCCCAAGCTGGAGCTTGGGAACCAGGAATGGTCCGGGCAGCGGTAGAGGTTCCCAAGCTGGAGCTTGGGAACCAGGAATCAATCACTCGCCGGGCACGAGCGACTTGACGAATTCCTTGAAAGCCGCTTCGTGCCGTGCGATCGTCTTCTCCGGCCCGTAGGCCTTGACGAACAGGTTATCGCCCTCCATCGGAATGATCGCTCCGAGCATTCGATAGTTTGCCCGTTTCTCTCCCCGTGCAAACGGCCCGGGCTGGTCGTTGAACGTCCCGCTGAGGTCGACCAGGGTCACCTTCCGCCCCGCCACCTCGAGCGTCTCGCTGGGCTTGTCCTTGAGGTCGTCGAACTGGCCGCGCCAGCGTTCGAGATTCGCTTCGACCGACCCGCCCGCCGTGCTGACCGTCAATCGGCCGTCGGCCTGGTCGCCTTCGGCCTTGGGGAGGGAAAACTCGGCCGTGATCAGGCTCACGCGCGGCTGCCGCTGGATCCAGCCCTCCGGCGCCTTGATGTTAAGCGCCGCGGCCGGGGGAGCGGCAACCGGCGGCATCGGGGGCATCTCCGCCAGGCCGGCCGGCGGGGAGTCTTCCGCACGACTGTCTCCGCGGCTGTCCCCTTCGACCGATCCAGAGGGGGGCACGTCGAGCGTTTGCCGGCGGACGGGATGGTTCGTCTCGCCGCAGCTGATTGCCAACACCAGGCAACCTAAGCACAGGAAAAGTGGTTGACGCATTGGCTGAGATTCCTCGGTGAAACAGTTTCCAGTCAGGGATGGGGCAAGCGCGGGGCAAGCCCACGCGGCTATCGGCCCGTGGCGATTCCAACCGCCGAGGCCGGGCAAGCGCGGGGCAAGCCCACGCGGCTATCGGCCCGTGGCGATTCCAACCGCCGAGGCCGGGCAAGCGCGGGGCAAGCCCACGCGGCTATCGGCCCGTGGCGATTC
>JAMOAF010000127.1 GCA_023621895.1 Planctomycetota bacterium | reverse complement strand
GGCCTGGAACGGCGCGGTCGCCAAGGACGCTCGCCGCACCGTTTTCTACTTGATCGGGCAAGCAGCGCCCGGCGCGCCGGGGAAGCTCGCTTGCGCCCGGCTGGCTGACAGCGCCGCGGCGCTGGCCCTGCCGCAGCCGGCCCTGGGAGTCGTCGGAGAATATGCCGAGGTGAAAGGACAGTTGGCGGTGCTGGCGACCGATCATCTGTACGGCCGCGCGATCACGAGCGCGGGCACGGGCAGCGTGCTCTTCGCGAGCGATGCACCGGTGGATATCGACTGGGATTTCAGAAGCGGCAAGGCCAGCGTCGTCGCCGCCGGACCGGTCGCGCTGCGGCTCTGCCTGGCGGCGCCGGACGAGTTGCGGATCAACGGCCGGCCGGCTGGGGCCGATCGTTCGGGCGGGCTCTGCGGCATTCGGCTGCCGGAAGGGCGTCACGTGCTCACCGGCGCCTCGCCGCCCGGGGAAGCCGCCGCGGATCTGGCGGCAGCGCTCGAGAGTTTTTTGGCGCAAGGCCGCAAGCTGCGCGCGGAGGCCTTGGTGACTGCGGGGAAGGAATCCAGGCCGACCGCCGCGGAGTTGCCGGCGGCAATGGCCGTCAGGGTCGGCGGAAGCGTGACGGACATGATCACGACGGTTTCGCCCCAAGGGCCGCAGCTCTGCGTTGCTGAAGGGACCACGATCCATGTTCTGACGAGCGAAGGCAACGAGCTCCGCAAGCTGCAAACCGGCGGCCAGGTCCGCGCCATTCGGTGGTGGGACGAGGCCAGGCTGCTTCTGGCCGGCTGCGCGGACGAGAAGGTGGTCGCCTTCGACGGCGACGGCCGGCGCAAGTGGGTTTTCACGTCGGAAATGGACGGGGCCGTCTACGAAGCCGCCAAGACCTATTGGTTCAAGAGCGCGCCCGGCCACGAGGGCATCCACGGGCTGCATACCGGCGCGTTTGACGAGGGGAAGAGCCGCTGTTTCGTGGGGAGTGCGTGCACGCTGGAAATCCTCGACGAGGATGGAAACCTCGTAAAGCGGATGCCCGTGTTCTGGGGACCGGGGCGGAAATTCCTGCTTGTTCCCGCCCAGGACGGCAGCCAGAATCTCCTCATTTCCCGGTGGCCCAACGGCACCGACGAGCTGGCGATCGTCAACAGCAAGGCGATGACCGTGACGGGTCGAGGATACTACGGGGTTCCGGCCGGGCACACCTACGTCGGCGGCTGGACCGCGCAGAACCGCACCGCCGTGTTTTACGAAGACCTCGACGGCGATGGAACGAAGGAGCTGGCCACGGCGATCAACGGGACCTGGAATCGGGTGACGGTCTATTCCGACAAGGGAGTGCCGCTCTACAACGCCCAGTTCGGGCCGGGGCGCAGCAATGCCCCGCGCGCCCAGATGCGCGACATGGACCTTGCCGACCTCGATGGCGATGGAAAGAAAGAACTAGTCGTGGGGATTTCCGAGGGCCTGGTCGTGGCCTTGGACAATAAGTGCCAGCCGATCTGGTCAACGCGCCTGCCGAGCCCGCCCCTCTCCCTCCGCTCGATCACGCCGGCCGGCGCGCGGCTCCCACAGGTTGTGGTCGGTTGCGACGACGGCGCCGTGGCGGCGCTCGACGAAAAAGGCAAGTTGGTCCGACTGGGCAGGGTGTCGGGCCGACCGGCGCACATCGTGCCACTTCAAACGTCTGCCGGACCGCTTGCCGTCTTGGCGACCGACCAGGGCGAGGTCAAGGCGTTCAGGATCGGCAACTGACAACGGCAACGATCCAACATGGCGAGCGTCAAACGCAAGGTTCAAGTCTCAAGTCCCAATGGCCAAAAGAGAACGCGCCTCGACACTCGCTCTTGGCGCACCAAGTTCTGAAATCTGAGCCTTGCACATTGGATTTTGGGTCTTGCCCTTTCAGACCTCGTCGGGAATCCGGTACTGTTTCCGCGCCGCCGCTTTGAGGTGCTGGTTGGCCTGGTCGTTGCCGACGAATTTCTCGCTCTCCGGATCGAAGACCAGCTTCTGATTGCCCAGCCGATAGGAGATGTTTCCCAGGTGTTCGAGCGTTGCGCCCATGTGGGCCAGCTCCACGTCGGCGTTGGGCAGTTTGCGGCTGCGGATGCAATCGACGAAGTTCTGGAAATGAAGCTGCTCCGGATTGGTCTCAAACTGCTCCGCGGCGATCTTGTTGCCGGGCACGAGCACCTGCCAGCCGAGAAAATGCCGCCCCAGGTACATCACCCCCTTGGTGCCATAGACCTCGATCCGCGTGGAACTCTGGAGCCAGTTGGGCATGCTGTCGCCGGCGCTGATCTTGGCCGGCGTCTTGGTCAGCACGGGCGTGAAGCCCGTGTTCTCGAACGACATCGCCAGGCGGTCCCATTGGAAGCTGACGATCTGGACGTCGGGCATTTCGCCTTCGTCCACGTGGCGCCAGCGTCCTCCCACGCACTCGACCGACTTGGGGTGCGGCGGCTCGCCCAGCAGCATCCGCGCCAGATCGAGTTGGTGGATGCCGTCGGACGAGTTCCCGCCCGAAAAATCCCACCAGCCGTGCCAGTTGCGGTGGACCTGTGCGTTGTACGGCCGCTCCGGCGCCGGCCCGAGCCACTGGTCCCAGTCGAGACCCGGCGGCGGGTCGCTGTCGGGGACCTTGGCCTGCGGATAGCCGCCGTAGACGCTCGGCAGCATGTTGCAGACCTTGACGTAGAACACCTCGCCGAGCTGGCCCTCGCGGATATACCGGCTCGCGGCGGCCATGTACGGCCCGCTGCGATGCTGGGTGCCGGCCTGGACGATCCGCTGGTGCTTTCTCGCCGCTTGGACCATCTTGCGCCCCTCTTCCACCTTGCGGCAGATGCACTTCTCCACGTACACGTCCTTGCCGGCCTGGCAGGCCAGGATCGTGGCCAGGGCGTGCCACTGCTCCGGCGTGGCGACGACGACGCCGTGGACGTCCTTGTCGTCGAAAACCTCTCGCATCTCCTTGGTGACCTTGGGCCGCACGCCCTGGACCTTCTCCAGGGCGGCGGCGCCGGCGTTGCCGCGGGCTTCCTCCAGGTCGCAGACATACTTGATGGCAACGTTCTCGAGGGAAGCAAACCCCTGGATCACCGAGCGGCCGCGGCCGCCGGCGCCGAGCAGGGCCAGCACGACCTTTTCGCCCGCCGGCGCGGCCCGGGCGGTGCGGGCGGTCTGGATGGCCGATGCCGCCGCGGCTGCAAGCGACGCGCCTTGCGCCGATTTTCGGACGAATTCCCTGCGCGTGATCTGCGACATGTCATCTCTCCTTTATCGAAAATGGGACTGCCATCTTTGGCGACACAGCGTCCAAGGCGATACGAGCGCGGGGCAAGCCCACGCGGCTAACGGTTCGGGGTGGAATGGGACCGGATGGCGATACGAGCGCGGGGCAAGCCCACGCGGCTAACGGTTCGGGGTGGAATGGGACCGGATGGCGAT
>JAMOAF010001108.1 GCA_023621895.1 Planctomycetota bacterium | reverse complement strand
CGTCCTTCGGGGCGGATCGGAACATGCGGACCATTGCCGCGAAGGACGCCGGCGAGTGGGCGGCATGGCTGAAGACCAGCGAGGAGCTGGCCGAGAACACCATTCGGAAGCGGTCCCAATTCGCCAAGCGGTTCTTCTCCGTGGCGGCCAAGCGGAAGCTGATCCGCGAGGTTCTGCCCTTCCTCCAAGCGGCATGGGAAGCGGCCCCCGAGGGGGCGTTCTGGATATTCCCGTCGATCCGATCCGGCCGGAAGAATTTGCGGACCTGGCTGGAGCGGGCGATTCTCAAGGCGGGTCTCCGTCCCTGGCCCCGGTTGTGGCAGAACTTCAGAGCGACCCGCGCGACGGAGCTTGCGGACAAGTACCCTCCGCACGTCGCGGCGGCCTGGCTCGGGCACACGGAGCGGATCGCCGACGGGCACTATCGGCAGGTGACGGCGGAGCATTACGAGCGGGCGACCAGCGAGGCGACCGGGGCCATTCCGACGTGGACGGATCACGCCGAAAAAGTTGGCCCATTTCTGGCCCACTCACCGCACGTCAGCGTGGTATCGGGGTCCGTCAAGAATCAAGAAAGCCCCGAAAAATCCGAAGATTGCGGGGCTTTGAGCATGATTGAAAAACACCAAAGCGGAGGGCACGGGACTCGAACCCGCAACCCCATTACTGGGGCACCACATTTCCAGTGTGGCCGCTAGCCATTCGCTTACCCTCCGACCGGATGCAGCACAGCACAACGCTCGGACGGGCGCGAAGCCCAGCCCGGAGAGGCGACGTCTCCGCACGCGCGCCGCGGCCGGCCGAGTTGCCGCCTGAAGTCAGTCGACCAGTTGCGCCCCGCTGATCAGCTCGATGAACTCCTTGTTCGACTTGAACTTGCCGAGTTTGGCGGTCAGTTGCTCCATCGCGTCGACCGGGTGCATCGAGGACAGCGTCCGCCGCAACATCGTCACCGCGTGCAACATGTGGGGCGGGAGGAGTTTTTCCTCGCGCCGCGTGCCCGACTGGCTGATGTCGATCGCCGGCCAGACGCGCCGGTCGGCGAGCTTCCGATCGAGCACCAATTCCATGTTACCGGTGCCCTTGAATTCCTGGAAGATGAGCTCGTCCATGCGGCTGCCCGTGTCGACCAGGGCCGTGCCGACGATCGTCAGGGAGCCGCCCTCCTCGAAGAGCCGCGCCGTGGCGAACAGCTTCTTGGGGATGTCCATGGCCTTGATGTCGATGCCGCCGGACATCGTGCGGCCGGTGTTGCCGACCCACTTGTTGAAGGCTCGGGCCAGCCGGGTGATCGAATCCATCAGGAGGAACACGTCCTTGCCCATTTCGGCGAGCCGCTCGGCGCGGCGGATCACCAATTGAGCCAGGCGCACGTGGCTCTCGATGTCGCGATCGAGGCTGCTGGCGACGACCTCGCCGTTGACGGCGCGGCGGAAATCGGTGACCTCCTCGGGGCGCTCGTCGATCAACAGGACGATCAGCTTGATGTCCGGATAATTCTGCGAGATCGCCTGGCTGATGTGCTGCAAGAGGACCGTCTTGCCGGTTCGCGGCGGAGCGACGATCAGGGCTCGCTGCCCCTTGCCGAGCGGCGTCAGCATGTCCATCACGCGCGTCGTCAGCGGCATCGGGCCGGTTTCGAGCCGCAGCCAGTGCTCCGGCGTGATCGGCGTGAGCTGGTCGAAGGTCTTCACGTCGCGGTAATCGTCCGGATTCATCCCGTCGACGTCGGTGATTTCCTTCAGCCGCGGCCCCTGCTGCTTTCGGCCGGGCTGGACCATGCCATTCAGGTAGATGCCCTCGCGGAGACCGAACTTGTCGATCATGCTTCCGGGGACGAAGGGGTCGGAAAGCTGGCGGACGTAGTTTGCCTCCGGATCGCGGAGGAATCCGTAGCCGTTGGGGTGCATCTCCAGAATCCCGCCGCCGGGATGGGCTTCCGCCCCATTTTCGCCGTTGGGGCCTTCCCGTTGCCCGATCGGCTGTTCCCGATTCGGACGCGTCCTGTGCCGTTGGTTGGCTCCGTGCCCACCATTCTTGCCCCGCGGACGGCTTTTTTTCTTTTTCATGATTCCACCTGAACGTAATCGGCGGCCCATTCAGCGCACAAGGGGAGCGCACGCTCGGGAGGTGTCCCAAGATTCCAGAACAAGCCTCGACGGAAAACCGCCGAACTCCCTCCAAGAGATCAATTCTCGTCGTGAGACGAAAATCGCACTTCCAAACAGCCGACCTCTCAAGCCTCGTCGCTTCGGTCGGCAGCCATAACACCGGGGCCTAACACACTCCTTGGACCCATGATCAACGGTGATTCACCCAGAAATCGCTGGCCAACCAAGGCCAAAAGCAGGGCACGCGACGGTCTAGCGCCCAAGTTCGTCCCCTGCCCAAATCCGATTCCCCTGGGGGATGGCCCCGAGATGTTTTCTAGACTTAGGGCCGATAGCAGCTACCTGATCGGTAGAAATCCAGCTATCGCCATCATAACCGTGTTGCGTCTGATGTCAACCTTTGAGTCGGCCAATTCTCAACAAACGCACGAACTTTTTTAAACTTCTCCCCGCTTGCGCACTTACGCGGGGAATTCCAAACCACGAAACTCGCTCCCAGACGACGCTCGACCCACCGGGAAAAGCTGAAGAACACTCAACGCGGGAGCAATCCGAGATTCCGCGCCAGACGGCCAAAGCTGATATGCATGCCCCCCAAGGGAGGGTGTCGCCGTCCACGCGCGTCTAATTCCATATACACTATTTCTCCCACGTTATCAACAGCAAACGTCAGTTTTTTTCCGGCACCGGAAAAACCGGCAGAAACGGAATAAACCGGATATTTTGCCGGATTTCTCTGCCCCCGCCGTCCGATAACAAACCGGCAAGCTGAGTCCGAGGCCCGCATTTGCCGATCACCCCGATTCTCCGCCGGGGACTGACCGCACGGGCGTTTGGGGCAGCAATTCGCGTATCAGCACAGTCTCCTTGGTCGCCGAGCGAGGACCCTCAATCATGCGGTTAAGACACGGAGTCTCCGGAATTGGAATCATCGTCTCGATACTGCTATGCGCCGGCGCGGCCTCCCCGGTCCAGTGGCAGCCGACGCTCGATGCGGCCCGGGCCATGGCGGCGCAAACGAATCGGCTGGTCCTGATCCACTTCTGGGGCGAAGGATGCCCGCCCTGCGCTCGCATGGACAGCGATGTCTTCAGCCGCCCGGACGTGGCAGACACGATCACCCGAAATTACGTCGCCGTGAGGGTCGATCGGGCGCAGTTTCCCAATATTGCCGCCCAATTCGGCGTCAGTGCGGTGCCCACCGACGTGATCGTGACGCCGCAGGGACGCGTGATCGGCACGTACGTCGGGGCAGTTCCCCCCCAGCAGTTCATGGGCCGGCTCGAGCAGATCGCCAGCATCCATAGCGGACCTCCGGCCGGCATGCACGCCCAGCAAG
>JAMOAF010000979.1 GCA_023621895.1 Planctomycetota bacterium | reverse complement strand
GCAGCGCATACAATTGGAGATCGAGGTGGCATACCTCTGGATGCTGGTTTCCGCCTTTTCCTTCGCAACGATGGGAGCGCTGGCCCATGCGCTCCGCGACAACGTGGACTGGCAAATTGTCGCCTTGGTCCGGGCCTTCGTGACACTGGTCGTCTTTGGCGTCGCGGCGGTGCTCGCGGGCGTTAGACTGCATTTCTGGAAACCCCGCAGCCTGTGGTTGAGGAGCTTGCCGGGCGGCGTCAGCCTGGTCTGCACATTTTTTGCCCTCGCGCACCTCCCCGTTTCCATCGTCATCACACTGACAAATATCTACCCGATTTGGGTGGCTCTCTTGTCCTGGCCACTGTTGAGACAGCGGCCGCGAAAGAGCGTCTGGCTGGCGGTCTTGGCGGGAATCGTCGGCGTGGCGCTCGTCCAACAGCCGCAGGCGGCCGCGGGAAACTACGCGGTGCTGGTCGCCGTCCTGGGCTCGTTTACCATCGCGCTGGCGATGATCGCCCTGCATCGTCTTCAGGACATGAGCACGCAGGTCGTGGTGTTTCACTTTTCCCTGGTCGCGCTGATGTTTGCGCTGGCGAGCATGTTTTGTTTCGGCCAGTGGACGGTCTCCGCGAATGTCCTGTTTGATGGCTGGGTCATGCTGACGCTTTTGGGCGTGGGGTTGGCGGCCACCGTGGGGCAATTGTTTCTCACGCTGGCCTTTGCCGCCGGGCCGCCCTCCGAGGTGGCGGTTGTGAGCCTGACCCAGGTTCTCTTTGCTTTCGGGTACGACACGTTGATCTGGGGCTACGCCTTCCGCGCGGCGACACTTGTTGGCATGGCCCTGGTGGTCGCCCCCACGCTCTGGTTCATGGCAACCGCGCGCAGAAAAAATCATGCTGTCTCGCCCGAGGATACGGGCATTGTGTAGTCCGCGGACCTGCCGCCCGGCGGCAATTCAGCCGACAGCCCCGGCTGTAGGGTGGTGCAAAGCGACCCAACCCGAAACGGCTTGAACTACCTATCCGTAACCAAGAACCGGACAACTCCGACACAACCGAACCGCCAGCGCCGCCCCACCGTTCGGTAACCACGAGACAGGCCAGAATGTCCATCCCGCGTGTATCTAACGCATGGTTGCTTCGCCGGGTTTCCGGGCCAGAGCAACCGGCTTGGCCGTGGTCTCCGCCGCGCCCAGGCCGAAATCTTCGCTGCCTTCGACAAACACGCGAATGTGGCAACTTCCCCGGGCGTTTTCGGGCACGGTCAGAGTGGCGGCGAACCGGCCCCCGCGGACCTCGGTTTCGGCCCAAGCCAGCCGCCGGTCGTTTGCCTTGGCATAGACTTCTTGAAAACTCGCCCAGTCTTCGGGCGTCCGTGGCAATTCGCTGCGGCGGAACCAGCCCATCACCAGCCGGTCGCGCGGCACGACCAGCTCGACCAGCGCGCGGCCGTCGATCGGGCTTGAGCCGGTGACTGCCAGGGTTCCGCCCGGCGAAATCTCGGACGGCGCGACGAGTTCAACCGGTTTCGGCCGCCGCAGGCGGAGCAGCGGGTCGCCGATCAGGTTGAACAACAGGGCGTGTTCGCGGCGCTCCTCGGCCAGCTTGTCGGGCGTGGGGCTGACAACCGCGGCCAGCGCATCGAGTGCGGCTCGCGCGTCGCTCCGCTCGGCGCCGTCGATCACGAGTTGGCGTTTCGCCGCCAGCAGCGATTCGCCTAGCGTCTCAGCCGGCCCGTCGAGCGTCTGCCGGCACAGTTCCAGCGCCATCAGGCTCATTGCGTAGGGCATGGTGACTCGGCTCGCGGCGATGACTGAGACCGGCCCGCCGGGAGCGCGAAGCATTTCTTCAGCAAGGCAGTCGTCATAGGCATCGAACGCTCCGGCGTAGCAGGAGAGAAACAGGGCGATGGGGCGTCCTTCGCGGCAGTCGAGTTGTCCGGTGTCGCTGGTTGAGAAGATGGGAAACTCGGCGCCCGGCACCCGCAGCGGCGCCAGCTCGAGGTGGTAGCCGTGACCGATATAGACCCAGAACTGGCAACCGCTGTTGATTGAAGCGAGGGCCGTTTCGCGGAATCGGCGCGGATCTGGGCAGAAGGGGCTTCGCCAGCTCCCGTACGTCATGCCGACCTCGTAGGCTGGAGCGATGTTGCGCGTGATGAATAGTTTTGCGGAATTCTCGATCACGGTGTCGGCCAGGGCGCCGAAGCCGCCGGCGCTGGCTACGAAGTTGAGTTGCCGCCGCCAGGGGCCGAAATCGGTCGATCGCTCGTAGGCGAGTATCTTCTGAACAATTGCTGCCAACTCTTCGGCCGAATCGGCGGTCAGCCGACCAACGGCCACTTCCGGCACGCCGTCCTCGTCCAGGTCGCCGCACCAGTGATCGGTCCCGATATGCGGTTCCGAGCCGAAGTGGACGTTGACCTCCGCCTTGGCCCAGTGGACGGGGACACAGCGGGCGCGCAAGCGCGCGTCTTGCTCCATGCCGACCTCGGCGTCGCCCACCAAGACGACAGCCCTGAGCGGCCCGCCTGCCGCGGCTTGCACGATCCGCGCCCGAATCTCGGAGGTGGTTCCCAGGTTGGAGACCAAAGCGATCCGATGCCCCTGCGCTTCACGGCAGGTAACCCACGGGGCCAAAGCTTGCTGAAACTCCGCGGGACAAACGACGACCGTATCAGGACCCGCGTGGAACGCAAGAATTACCGCTGCCAACCAAGCTGCACCCACGGGCGCCTCCATGTACCGATTCGACGTTGCCTTCAGCAAAGATGCCCGAGGCCTCGTTCCGCTCGGACTCGTTCCGCCACGAATCCATCAGCCGGGCATGAGGGGAGGGGAGTGTAGAGACTGCCGCAATCTCGGGCAACGCCGGTTTGCTGTCTCGCGCCCCCCCGTTTTGCGGGAGCATGTTAGAGAGCCTTGCAGCGGCCGGTTCTGGAGGTTATATTTCGAACGTAGGTCCGGTCGGAGTGGCTGCGATAACCGCGCCGGCGCTTCGGTCAGAATCGCATCTCCGCAAAACCGAAACCGTGCCGCGGGAGTAACTCAGTGGTAGAGTGCTAGCTTCCCAAGCTGGACGTCGCGGGTTCGAATCCCGTCTCCCGCTCTTAACGTAAACCCAAGCCGAATCAAGACTTAGTGATACCTGCCGGCGGTCGGCAGTGCGGCCTACAGACGGTCAAAAAAGTGGTCAACTGACCACTTTTCCCTGAAGGAGGTCCGCACGATGGCCAAGCGACCCCGGATTCCCAAGTATTCTCTGCACAAGGCCATTGGCCGCGCCCGAGTCATTCTCAACGGCCGGCACGTCTTTCTCGGCAAGTACGGCTCTGACGAAAGCGTGGAGCGGTACAAACGCCTCGTGGCCGAGTCGGTCTCGTCACCCGCGCCCGGCGATCCTACCGCGGCCGTGGCGCCCGTCTGCGACCAGGTGACCGTGGCCGAGGTCCTGGCCGCGTATCTCCGCCATGCCGAGGGGTACTACCAGAAGAGCGGCCAGCCAACCGCCGGCCTCGTCACAACCGAACAGGGTGGCACCAGCGTTCACGGTTGTCCGGCAAAATGCACGATTCAGTTCTTTCACCGGCCGCGGACCCGAGCATCAGTGGGTGGTGCCCCGCGAGGATCGGGTTGATGGCTCGCTCTTTAAACGGCCTTAGCTCGCGCCCGCAGCCCTCGCATCCACCCGAACAGATCACCGGCCGTCCGGCGGCGGTGCGGGAAGCCGGTCGGGCTCGTCTTCCGGACTGGCGGCCTGCTGCATCAGGCCGAGCAGCAGATCGGCCAATCGCCCCTGCTGCTCACCGAGCCGCGTGTATTCCTCCTTGGCCGCTTCGCTCATCTTCTCCGCGCCGCCGTACTTCTCGTCCATCGCGCGCGTGCGCTCGTTGATCCCCATCTGCATCAGCCTGAGCAGTTTCAGTTCGGCCATCGCTTTCAAGGCGTCGCCCGGGGCGGCCGGGGGCGGAGTCTTCCCCTCACCTTGGCTTCCGCCCTGGTCCGACTGGGAGTCTTCCTGGCCGGGCGGCTCGGGTTGGAGTGCGGCGAGGATCTGATCGAGCCTGGCCAGCGCCGACGATTCGGCCTGCTGGACCGGCGCGCCCAACGTGCCTTCTTCGAGCAGCGTCCGGGCAGAAGACATGTCCTTGGCGGTCTCCGTCAAAACCAGGGCGAAGACGGCGGCCGACGCCAGTTCGTCGCGAACTTGCAGCGTCTCGTCGCAGAGCAGCCGTTGCTCCTCGGCGAGGCCTCGAAGCGTCGCCTTTTGGGCCTCGGTAAGCCGGCCTTGTTCCCGCTGCAAACCTTCGAGTCGACCGGTGGCCTCCAACGCCGTCTGCTGCCGCTGGCGGATCGCCTTAAGGCCGTCCTCAAGGCGTGCCATCTGCTCGAAGGCCAATTCCGCTTCCGCCTGGCGGCGCTGTTGGGCAAGCTGGTCGCGGGCCTCTTGCAGGCGTTGGCGCGCCTCTTCAGCCAGGTCGGCCGCCTGTTGAGCATCGCCTTTCTGAGCGGACTGGTTGGACTGGCCCATCTTCTCGGCAGCGGCTTTCGTTTTCTCGCCGGCCTGCTGGGCCGCCAGTTGCGCCAGCTCGACGGCCGCCCGTTCGGCTTCCTCGCGGACTTGCTGCTGCAAGGCATGGAGGCGCTGGAGTTGACTGCGCCGCTCCTGCTCCTGGGCGTTCTGGGCGGCGGCCGCCATTTGCCTGGCAACGTCCGCCTCGCGGCGTTCCAGATCGCCGAGTTGCTCTTCGGCCTGCCGCAGGCTGCGGGCCAAGCGAGCCAGCTCGCTTTCGCGCCGGTTGCTGAGAATGTCGAGGAGCCGCTCGAGGCCTTCGGCGACTTCCTTCTGCCGATTTCCGGCCTGGGCCATGCGGTTCGCGCCGAGGTCCTCGCCAGCGGCGTGCATTTCCGCGGCGATGGATCGCCGCCGAGCCTCGGCGAGTGCCTGGGTCACCGTCTCCGCCGCGGCCGGCTCCGACGCTTGAAGCTGGGCCGCGCCGCGGCGCATCTCGTCTTCGATGCGGCTGAACTGGCGGGCAAGTTCGGCTTGCCGCCGGGCCTGAATTCTCAGCTCGGCGGTCTCCTGGGGCGAGAGATCGCGAAGATTCTTGCCCAGGGTGTTCCGCGCGAGGGTCGCCGTCTGCCCGATGAGGTCCTTCTGCTCGCGGAGCACTTGGGCGAGCTGCCGGTGAAACTGCCGGTAGTTCTCCCATTGCGCCAACTCGCCGAGCAGTTCCTCGAGGGCCGCAATCACGGTCTCCTGCTCCTTGCCGGCGGCGCCGAGGGGCGGGCCGGCATTCTCCGCCGCCAGTTCGGGACCGCCTTTTCCGGGCTGCTGTTCCAGCTCGATCTGGGCGGCCTTGATTGCCGCGGTCAAGTGGAACGTGATGGCCGGCAGGTGCTGGCGATCGAGCTGGTCGAGGCGCGCGAGGATGTCTTCCATGCGGTTGCGGACGTCCGCGTTGTCGACTCCGTTGTTGTCCAGATCGGCAAGCAGGCCGACGACGTGCACCGGCACTCCCTCGCCGCGGCTGGTGAGCGAACGGTGGACCTCGCGCTGGTTCAGCTCGGCGCCGCGAAGCTGATCGACCTCGGGCTGATCGAACCGGGCGTTTTCCTCGAGCCGGATCTCGAGGTCGGCCACCTGGCGGCGGCACTGCCGCTGCATTTCCAGCACGCGAGCCAATTCCGCGAGAATCAGCGACTGCCGGCCGGCGATCCGCTCGGCAAGCTCTTCGGGCGTGATGATGTTGATGTGGCGCGTCTCGCTCTGGCCGGTCTGCGGCAGGTCGTCGGCCGCTTCGACGTGGAAGGCGATCTGGCTGCCGGGCCGCAAGCCGAGGGTTCCCAAGCGCCAGTCATATTCGATCGCACGGAGTTCACCAGCCTGCTGAGCGGCGGGGGGCGCCGCCGCCTGGCCGCCGGCCGGGCCGGCGCGCTGATAAAGCGGGAGTTTTTGAGCCGCTCCGCCCTCGGCGCCGTCGTGCAGGTAAACCAGGTCGATCCGGCGGACCGCCAGGTCGTCCTTGGCGCTGGCGCGCAGGGGAACGGTTGCCTGCGGGGTGACGAACAGATTCGCCGCGGGCCTTTCGATCGTGACCGCCGGCGCGGCGTCCGGAACGGCACGCACGTCCCAACGCGTCGCATCCACGCCAGCCAGGCCGTCCGCGTCGGCCAGTTCGAACCAATAGACGCGCGACTGTTCAACGGCAAAATCGACTTCGATCGTTCGCCGTTCCGGACCTGTTATCCGGCACGGCGTGCGAACCTTCTCGGAACAGAGTTCCGCGGAGGCGAGCGGGCGATTCGCCTCGGCGGTGATCTTCAGTCGCGATCCCACCAGGCCGCGGACAAGGGTTTCGGCCGGCTGGCCGGGCAAGCCCGAGTAGCCGGGCGGCTCGATCCACGCCCGATGGCGTTCGATCCGGGGCGCCTCCAGCACTTCGACGGGAATCCACGGCATCCGCAGGTCATCCCCCGCCTCGACGCGGTATTCGAACGATCGGGTCACATTCTCCCGCCGCAGGCGGATCCGCTCGCCAAGGTGCTGGGCGGGCGCCGTCTCCGCCTGGGTCCGTCCCTGGTCGTCTTTGAAACGAAAAAACGCTGTCGCACGCGAGGGCAGATGGGCGCCATGCGCATCGATCAGGTCAACCTCGAAGGCGTCGCCGCGCACAACTCGCTCGACCCGCCGCTGCTGGAGCAAGACCGCAAGGTTCGGCCGCTCGGCGGACTGCGTATTTTCCGCGGGAAGCACGCGAGCGACGAGGACGGGAGAGGAAACACCGTTCGGCGCGGCGGCGACCGAACCGGACTCGCCGGCGGCGACTCGCACCTTGCACCATTGGCTCCACGGCTGGCCATCGACTTCAAATCGAAAGGCGAAGGCGCTCTCGACGTTGACGCGCCGCGTCGTGCGAGCGTCTCCGAGCGGCTGAGTCACGCGAGTCTCGTCAACCGCCGCGCCCCGCGCCGGTTCGAAGCGGTAATGGATGCAGAGGTTCTCGGGCAGAGGGTCGCCGGCCAGGCCGAATACCCTCACGTCAAAAGCCTCGCCCCGGACGAGTTGCATCGCCGGCGCCGTGCCGCGCTGAAGGATTGCCAGGTGCGTTGCCTGGGGCCATACCGTGCGGCCAAATGGGTTGGCCAGGCGGGCCAACGCAATCGCCGACGACTGCGGCGCGCCGATCAGCAGGGCGGCCGCGGCGATGAGCACCGTCGCCGACAGGCCGGCCGCCCTGGCCGTTGGACCGGCGCGAACCGCGTCCATGAAATCGACCTTTTCGACCTTGGCCGTCGTCTGGGCAACGACTGCCCTGCGAAGCGAGGCGGACCCGCCCGCCAGGTCATCTTCGCGCTGGTGAAGAAATTCGACGGCGCTGGGCAGCGCGTCGCCGAGGGCGGGAAACTCGTGCCCCAACCGCCGCGCCAGGTCGACGTCGCGCCACGCAGCGCCGAGCGCGCCCGCCAGGAAATGGCGGACCGACCAGGCAAAAACGCCGAGAACCGCGAGCGAGCAGAGCAGGCGGATGCCCGGATCCTGAAATCGAAACACGTAATCCGCCAGGCCGACGACGATCAACGCTCCGGCCGCCGCGGTGAGGACCCAGCTCAGCGCATAGGCGGCGAGCAGGCGGCGCACGCGCCGCCGGACACGCGCCAGTCGCTGTTCGAGCGGATGAATCATTGCCGCGTCCCGCCGTCTAGACGATTTGCCTGACTTTCAGCCAAACCGGCAGGTCGACTGCCGGTCCCTTTCGTCTCATTCTATACCATCGCGCCCCATTTCCGCAGAACCCATTCGTTGATCAGGAGGGCAAGGAACAACAGCAGCACCGGCCAGCGGTTCCAAAGCGGCCAGGAGGGGAGGGATTCGACCGGCACCGGCCTGCCGCGGGGCAGATCGTGAAACAGCCGATCGGCATTGTCCCAGGTGTAGAACCGTCCGCCGGTCCGTTCCGCCGCCCGGCGGAGGGCGACCGCGTCCATTTCGATGCGTTCGAATTCGCCGGGTGGCGCGGCCACGTGGAAATCGGTCGCCGGGGCGGTTCCTTCCAGCGTGGGGACGGCCACCCAGGCGTGATGGTCGCCGAGTCCGGGATCGGCGAGCGCTGCCTGGAAGATGCCCTGCCCGGCCGCGCTTCGCCGGAGTTGCAGCCGGTGCGTCTGCCGGCCGCGCTGTTCGACGACGACGGTCACGCCGTTGTCGGCCGCCGGAGCGCGGCGTGGATCGTCGAACCGCACTCGCAGGGTGACCGGCTCGCCCTGCTGGTACTCGCGGCGATCGGTCGTCAGTTCGGCGCCTCCTCCGGCCTCGGAGAGCATCGAGCGGCAGAGATAGCGTATTGTCTGGACCCAGTATCGCGCGAACAGCGCGTCGCCCACGCGATACCGCCATCGCCAGGTTTCGTCGGTGGCGTGGAACAGCACCTTGCCGGCCCCCACGTAGTGCATCACGATTGCCGGCAGCGGCTGCCCGCCCGGTCCGGCCGTGTCGCCGCGCGTGGCCAGCACGCGGGCTGCCGGTTTGCACTCCGGCGCGTCGAGAGCCCAATAAACGGAGGGGAGCCGGGCCCAGATGTCGCGGGTTTCGGCAGGTGAATCTCCCAATTGCATTCCCGGATTGGTCAGCCCGAGTTCCGTCGGAACGATCCGCTGGGGGCTGGTCAACGGCACGCCCGGCGCCGGCACTCGGACCGCCGCCGCCCGAACCGGCAACAGGTCTTCGAGCGGCGTCCCGCGGAAGGCGATCGGCATGTACCGGGGGCCGGCAATGCAGACCAGCGCCCCGCCCTTGCCCGGCTGGTCGACGAATTCGGCGACGTTCTGCAACATGTCCGGGCTAAGCAAGCCGGGGTTCAGGTCGCCAAGCATGATCACGTCGTAGCGGAACACCTCTTCGCGGCGGACGGGAAACGATCGCAGCGCGGTTGCGTCTTGCTCGGCGTATCCCAGGTCGGCCTCTTGCAGGACGGTGTCGAGCTGGATCGTGCTGTCGCGCTTGAGCATGTTTCGCAGGTAGCGGAACTCGTAACTTGGATACGCGTAGGCGAGGAGGACGCGGATTTTTTCCTTCCGCACGCGGACGAGCCGCTCGCGGCGGTTGTTGTCGGTCTGCAATTCGCCCGGCTGTGGCTCGATCTCCACGACGAATCGGAACTCGCCTTCTTCGGTGGGCCGGTAGGGGATGCGGAAGGTCTCACTCTCCTCCGCTTCGGGCAGGGTGACCGTCGTGCGGGCCAGCTCGTCGGCGTCGCCGAGCCGCCGCAGAACGACATTCACCTGCTGGCCGGCGTAACCAGTCCCGCCGACGCGGAACTCGAACTGCACGACGTCGTTGACGAAGACCACGTCGTCGACGACCAGGTCGGTGAGTTTCAAGTCGCGCCGCGGCCGCTGGTCCCCCAGACCGATGGTAAACAGGGGCACGCCCTTCCTGCGGGCAATCTCCGCGGCGTCGTCGAGCGAGGGGCCGGCCGTGTTGATCCCGTCGGTGAACAGGACGATGGCCGAAGGGGGCATGCCCCGCAGATCGTCGAACACGGCGCGGATCGCGCCCCCCAGCCGGGTCGAATCGCCGCGCGGCCGCCGGGCGTGCAACTGCCGGACAATCGCCTCCACGCCGAGAGCCTCGACTTGCTCCGCGCCGGTGGTGTAGTAGAGCCGCAATTCGTGCCCCTCGCGGAGCCTGTGGATCAACGCACCGTCGCGCTGGCAGAGCAATCCGCGCGCCTGGTTGAACCGCGTCGGCTCGTCCAGCCCGACGCGCGCCAGCCGGGCCGCGATCTTCCGGGCGGCCGCCTCGTCGAGCGGATCGACCGTGGTCATGCTCAGCGAATCGTCGACGATCACGGCCAATCGTGGCAGCCCCGTCAAGTACAACAGCAGGACGAACTGGGCGAGCATGAACATCACGATGCCGATCAAGGCGATGCGATTTGCCGCCAGGATCATGCGGAACCAGCGGGCCGTTTCGGGATTGTCGCGGAGGTAATTCAGCACGACCAGTCCCGCCGCCAGGAGCACAAAAAGCAGCGTTACCAGCGGGGGCCAGCCCCAGGTGTGCTCGATGCTCCAGCCGGCGCCCTCGCCCGGGCCGGTCTGGATGCCAAGCAGCCTTTCAATCCAGTGGGGCAGCGGGTGGTTCATGGTGCGTGGTGTCCGAAGCGTCGTGCGAGGTAAGTTTCCAGAAGCAGGAGGCCGAGCAGCAAGTAGAGCAGCGGCTTGGCCAATCCGCCGGATCGCGTGGTCACGCCCGCGTGCTGGGTCGCCAGGCGGTGGCCGTCCCCGTGGAGTTGGAAGGGAACGTCGGCCAGCACGCCGCGGCGCAGCTCCGTCTCGGACAGCTTGGCCAGGTCGCTCTCCTTCGGGTCCACGTTGACCGCGAAGATTTCCGGCGTCTCGGCATCCCCACCGTGGAAAGCCATGTAGATTCCGCTCGGGTCGGTCGAGGCGAAGTTCCATCCAGCCACCCCGCCGGCTGCGTCCAGCGGCGCCGTCTCGCTGCGACCGTCGGGCGTCTTGATCGTGATCAACCCGTTTCCCTGAAACCGCGTGAGCACCGCGCCGATGCTCTCGCCGACGAGCACGTTGCGGCGTTGCTGCCGCTGGGCAACGGCGTAGGCGAGAATCTCCTGGATAATCGGCACGTAGCTCGGCAGCAGGGGCATCGGCGTCCAAGCGGTGTCGGCCGAGGTGCCGACGAGGATCACCCGGCCGCGATGCACGGGGCGCTCGACAACCAGCGGCGTCCCGTCGTCGAGTGCCAGAACGACTTGCGAGGCCGATTCGGCGGGGACTTCGAGCGGGAAGTGCTTTTCAACCGGGGTAGCCAGCAGCCCGGCCCGCTCCTGGCCGCGAAACACCTCGACGATCGGATGGCGGTATTCCAGGGGGTTGAGCATTTGCCGTTTTTCGACGGGCGCGGGTTGCAGCCGGGCCGGCAGGATGTCAAAAGCGCCGGGGGCCATTCCGCCGAGAATCTGGTTGTACTGCTCGGGCAGCACGCGATCGCCGAGGAAGAAGACGACGCCTCCTCCCGACTTGAGGTAGTTGTCGAGAACGAGTCCTTCGCCGCGCGTGAATTGCGCCACGTTGACCAGAAACACGCAGTCGTACCGGCCGAGATCGGTTTCAACCAGCGCGCTCTCGGCAACCACCTCGGGCTGGATGCCGGCCGCTGACATTCCGTCGCCGGCCGGGGCCAGGGCGGTCGCCAGGTAGTCCGTCGCCGATCCCTTGGGCCCGGACGGCTGCCCGTTGACGCAAAGCACGCGAACCGCCGGCCTGACCGCCAGTGCGATCCAGCGGTGGTTGTCGATCTCGAGCCGGTCGCCGGGCGCGGCGATTTCCAGGACGTGGTTGCCGGGCGTCTCGAAGCGGTGAGAAAACGACACCGCGGCCTGGCCGCCGGGGTCCAGGTTGACCGTCTCTTCCGCGGCGCGGTGGCCGTCGGCGAGCAGTTGGACGCGAGCGCTGGCCGGGGAACGGCTGAAGTTCCGCAGCTCGCCGCGAATCTCGATGTTGCGCCCGCGGACGGCAAAAGTCTGCGCGGCGGCGGCGCTGGTCACCGCCAGGTTGCCGGCGTCGTCCTGCCCCAGGTCGATCAGGGTGAGCGGAGCCATCTGGGTGATCTTGGCGAAGCTACGCTGGATTTGCTCGGCCGCTTTTTGCCCCAGGCGCTGGGGGTCCCAACTGACGCGTCCCAGGTCGCTGAGCAGATAGACCTCCTGCCTGGCGAGCTTGGGGTTGCGGCGCGCCGTGTTGGCGAGCAGCCGTTCGACACAAGCCGCGGCGCCCGCCAGGTCGGCGCCGGTGTGCGCGAGGCGGAGGGCCTGCAATTCGGCGATGAAATCCGCCGGGTCGAGACTCGGCTCGTCGACCACGGCCCGCGCCGGGTCCGCCATGAGAACGAGCGAGAAGCCGTCTCCCTGGTCGCTCTCGTCGACGATCCGCGCGGCCAGTTCCTTGGCCGCCTCGAAGCGGCTGGTCTCTCCGGGGCGAAAACCCATCGAGTAGGAACCGTCGATTACCAGGAGGCGATGCGTGCGGACGCCCGGCACAAAGGGGACTGTTCCCAGCTCCAGGTACGGTTCGGCGGCCGCAAGCACGACCGTTGCGATGATCGCCGTCCGCACGAGCAGCAGCAGCCACTGCTCGAACCGCGTCCGGCGGCGCGCCGCTTTCATCGCCGCCAGCAGGTACCGCATCGCCGCCCAGGGCGCCTCCTGGTAGCGACGGCGGCTCCAGAGGTGGATCAGCAGCGGCGCAATGGCTGCCGCCAGCCAGCCGAGCATCGACGGGCTGAGCAGGTCGAAACCGAAAAGCGCCGGAACGTGATTCATCAGGCAAGCCAACACGGGGACAATAATCGTTTCAGGTCCGCAGCCAGCCGCGCCGCGAGGCCAGGTAGCTCGACAGGGCCACGTCGAAGGTCTGGTCGGTTCGCATGGCCACGTAATCGATGTGGTGCATCCGGCATCCTTGCTTCAACTGGCGGAGGTAGTCGTGAAACTCCCGCAGATACGCCTTCCGCAGGGCCGGGGGATCGACGAGCACCTTGGGCAGTTGTTCGAGGCCCTCGAACATCGTCACCTGGCGGAAGGGAAAATCGAGTTCGGCCGGATCGAGGATATGGAACAGCACCACCTCGTGCCGGCGGTGGCGGAAGTGTTTCAGTCCGGTGAGCATCGAGGAGACGTCGTCGAACAGGTCGCTGAGCACGATCACGATGCCCCGTTTTCGGAAACGCTCGGCCAGGGCGTGGAAGATCGGCCCGGTATCGGTCTTGTGCTCGGCGGCGGCCTCCTCGAGCAAGTGGAGCACCTGGTTGAGCTGCGAGGGATTGCTGCTGGGCCGCGCCAGCCCGCGGACCTCGCTGTCGAACGTCGCCAGGCCAACGCTGTCCTGCTGGTGGAGCACCAGGTAGCCGAGCGCGGCCGCCACGCACTTGGCGTACTCCAGCTTCGACATCGGCGAAGCGGGCCCCTGGTAGAGCATGCTCTGGCTGGTGTCGAGCAGCAGGTTGCAGACGAGGTTCGTCTCTTCCTCGTATTGCTTGAGGTAGAACTTGTCGGTGCGGCCGAAGACCTTCCAGTCGACGTACCGGAGGTCGTCGCCGGGCGCATACTCCCGGTGCTCGGCGAACTCGATCGAGAAGCCGTGAAACGGGCTGCGATGGACTCCGGAGACGTAGCCTTCAACGATCAGCCGAGCCCGCAGCGGCAGTCCCTCAAGCCGTGCCAGAACTTCGGGCTGCAAGTATTTGCGGGACGGTTCCACCTTTGGGCATCACTTCCTGGGTTTGGCGGACGTGGTCGATCAGGCGGCGGATGACTTGATCCGGTTTGACGCCGTCGGCCTCGGCGTTGAAATTTGTCAAGATGCGATGGCGGAGCACCGGGTAGGCGACCGCGTCGATGTCCTCAGTGGACACGCAGAAACGGCCGTTGATCACCGCCCGGGCCTTGCCGCCCAGAACCAGGTACTGGCTGGCGCGCGGCCCGGCGCCCCAACTGACGTAGTCGCGAATGAACGTTGGCGCCGCGTTCTCGTGGGGCCGGGTGCTGCGGGCCAGCGCCAAGGCGTAGCGGGCGACATGCTCGGCCACGGGCACGCGGCGAACGATTCTCTGAAGGGCGAGTATCTCTTCGCCCTTCAGCGTCGGCGCCACCTCGGCCGGCGCGTCGGCCGTCGTCCGCTTGATGATCTCCAACTCTTCCTCTTCGCCCGGGTAGTCGACGAACGTGTTGAACATGAACCGGTCGAGCTGGGCTTCGGGCAGCGGGTAGGTTCCCTCCTGCTCGATCGGGTTCTGCGTGGCCAGCACGAAAAACGGCTCGCTCAGCACGTGCCGCGTCCCGCCCACGGTGAGCTGGTGCTCCTGCATCGCCTCGAGCAGCGCCGCCTGGGTCTTCGGCGGCGTGCGATTGATCTCGTCGGCCAGGACGACGTTGGCGAAGATCGGGCCCGGCAGGAACCGCAACTCGCGAACGCCCGTCGCCTTGTCTTCCTGGATCACCTCGGTGCCGGTGATGTCCGAAGGCATCAGATCGGGGGTGAATTGGATGCGGCTGAACTTGAGCGAAAGGGCGTCGGCCAGCGTGCGGATCAGCAGTGTCTTGGCCAGCCCCGGCACGCCCACCAGCAGGCAATGGCCGCGGGCGAACATGGCCACAAGGAGCTCTTCGATGACCTGGTGCTGGCCGACGATCACCCGGGCCAACTGGCCGGTGATCAACCGGCAGGCTTCGGTCAGCTTCTGGGCTGCCTGAACATCATCTTCATGAAGCATCTTTAGGTTCCGAAAAAAGTGAGCGTGCCGGCTCCCGTCTTCGCCGGGCCCCCGTGCCGGCGCGGCGCGTGCGGGGGATTCCGGACCAGGGTGTCGGGGTCTTGTTTCGCAGGACTTTGATCGGCCAAGGCGACGAGGCGATCGCTGGCGGCGATCAACAGCCTGCCGCCGGCCACGAGCAGATTGCCGCCGCCGGCGCCGCGAGGCGAAAGGGCAATCTGCCGGACCATTTGCCCGCTCGCACGATCGAACACGAAGATGTCCTCGCGCGCCGGCCACCAGACCTGGTTCTTTGTAACCAACCCGCGTCCAAAGCCGATCTGTTCGTGGCCGGAGGGCCAATGGGTTCTGAGCCGGCCGGCTGAGGGGCCGCTCTTTTCAATCCAGTAGATTTTCTTCCCGCTGGCGATCAGGCAGTCGTTGCTGACCCCCAGGAGGTGGACCACGTCGTCGAGTCTCTCCGCCGTCTTCCAGAGGAGTTGGCCGTCGGCGGCGGTGAAGGCATACAGGTAGGGGCTGTCGGCTGGGGCGATGTAGAGCGCTCCGCGGTCGGCGAGGCAAGGCGCCAGGTCGCGAGCCCAATGGGAGGCGAGCTTCTGCAAATCGCCTCGCAGCGCCCTGGGGTAAGTCGCCAGCCAGCGAATTTGCCCGTCGCTGGCGGCCAGGGCGGCCACGGCGCCGAGATTGGTGCCGTAATAGAGCGAATCGCCGTCGAGCGTCAACAGCCCGCTGGTAATTTCCGGCAAGATCGCCCGCGACGGCGTCTCCGCGGCGCAAAGGAAGCGGCGCCAGCGGAGCAGGCCCGTTCGGGCGTCGAAACACGCGACGTGGGCCTGGGGCCGGATGTCGTTTCGGCGCATGGCCACGAACACGTCGTCTCCTCGGACCAGAGGCGCACCCTCAAACGCCCACTGATCTTCCGAAGCCGTCTTCCAAAGAAGCCGACCCTGGCTTTTCAAGTCGAGGCAGACAAGATACCCTCTCCCCCCGGTGGACCCGGGTCCCTGAGGATGACTTGTCACCTGGCTTCCCATCCGCGCGTAGAGGCGGCCGTCGGCCACCGTCAGCGTGTGGCGGGGAGTGCCGATCGCGGTTGCCAACGGCGGCTGTTTCTCGTCCGCCCCCTCCAACCGGTCTCGAAAGATCGCCGCGCCGCCCTCGCCCCATGCGGGTTTGCCCGACCGGGCATCAAGCGCCAGGATTTCAGAGCCATTGCTGACGAAGACCAGCCCGCCGAGACTGACCGGGTGGTAGCTCAGCGGAGCGGCGGCGTTTTCCGCAACCGCCGGACGGACCGGCCCGAGAAAACTCAAGCTCGGCGCGGAACGATCGGGTGGCCAGAGGGGCTGCTCCCAGGCAACCGGCCCGGCAACCGGCCGCAGCGCATCGCGGTGACGCTTTGGCGAGCCGCCAAACGTGAGCCAATCGGCCGGCTCCGGCAGGTCCGGCCACTCCTGGCTCTCGCGAAGGATCGTTCGGAGCGTCTCGGCCAGGTCGCCCGTTTTCCCGCCCAGGTGGCCGGCGGCGCCGGGGTGCAGTTTTGCGAACTCGGCCAGTTCCAGCGTTGCCGCCTCGGTGTCGCCCTCCAGGATCGTCAGCAGCACGAGCCGCGCCCGCACGCTCGCCAGGTCAAGCTGACTATCGGGAAAGGCCAGCCAGGTCCGCGGCTGGCCGGCGGGCGGCTGGAAGGGCAGAATCCGGAGCCAGCAGGCCCTCGCCACCGCATACTGGCCGGCCTCAAAGGCGATTTCACCTAGCGCCAGCAGCGCGTCGTCGCCCCAACTGCTCGCGAACGCCTCGCTGACGATCTTCTCCAGCCAGGCCCGCTCGCCGCTCGTCTGCCAAGCTTCGTACCACTGGCCGGCAATCGGGTCGACCAGGCTCCGGTAGCGCTCGAGCGCCTCGGGTGGCAGCCCGGCGATCTTCAGTTGACAAGCCATGCGGGCATTGACGTACCGCCGAGGCGCCACCGGGAGCAGCTTGTCGCCGGAATTCTCCATCACCTGGCGGATCGTGTCCACCGCCTCGTTCCACTTTCCGTCGACAAGGTAGGCATCCACCCGATCCAGAAGCGTCTCGACGGTCCGGCCGGCCTCCTCGATCTGAATGCTGGCGGAAAGATCGTATTGGCTGGAGATGCCAATACCCCCGACTTGAGCCGAGCCAAGTGCGCAGCGGAAGAGCGTGCCACAGACGGTCAGTAAGACCACCGGCATCGAAGCAAATCGGCACGTTCGTTCTGCTTGCATACGAGCTCCGCAATCCTCCCGCCGGACCGCGATTCGTTTCAACCAGACCGCTTAG
>JAMOAF010000274.1 GCA_023621895.1 Planctomycetota bacterium | reverse complement strand
CGAACTCGAGCCTGCCCCGGCGGCGGCTGGTGTCGACAAGGTCCGCATACGGGAACGCCGATTGCGGATACTTGTAGAGATACTTCATGTACGAGTGCGTCGGGGTGCTGTCGAGGTAGAAGTAGTATTCCTTGACATCCTCGCCGTGATTGCTCTCGCTGTTGGTCAGCCCGAACAGGCGTTCCTTGAGGATCGGGTCTTTGCCGTTCCAGAGGGCCAGGGCGAAGCAGAGCCGCTGCTTGTCATCCGAGATTCCGGCCAGCCCGTCTTCACCCCAGCGGTAGGCCCGCGACCGGGCCTGGTCGTGCGTGAAGTAGTTCCAGGCGTCGCCCCCTTCGCTGTAATCTTCGCGGACGGTTCCCCACTGCCGTTCGCTCAGGTACGGACCCCACTTCCTCCAGGGAATCGCTTGCTCACGAGTCTCTTCGAGTCGCATCTGTTCGGCGTTCATGATGCACCTTGTCTTAGCTCAAAACGGTAGTTCGAGCATGTCCTTGTAATGTCCCGGCACTGGCTCAAGATCCGTCTCGGGGGTCGGGTGAAACGGCCGACGATGTTCCCACGGGTGGTTCACCGAAGGGAGAATCCAGAAGCAGCCCTCGGGATCCCGGACAACCCACTGTCGGCACGACCTCTCCACGAAGAGTGCCACACGTTGCTTACCTAAGGCGGGCATCGTCTCCCCCTCCAATACATTGTAGTGCTCTGTCAAGTTCTAATTTTTCGGGTGGCTGGCGGTCGAGAGTCAGCGAGCCCGCAGCCGGCAAATGGGACCCTCGCTGCTGTCGTCCGCCCACGCGGCACCCCAGTTCCTGATGTTGACAGAGCAGTAGTCTGCGCAATCATAGGGCGTGAATTGGTGTCTACGGGCATATTCCCGCGCAAGCAGCCGCGGAAGGCCACATGGTCGGACATAGTACAACCCATCTCGTTCCTCGGAGGGGGAGGGGGGTAGCGGCGGCCGGTTAATCTCCCGTTTACCCCTCCATCCACTCGCCGGCGCTCCCGACCGCAAGCGTCTTTCTAAGGCACCGGGCAAGGCTCCACGTTCCAAATATGTGCGGCGTACTCGGCGATCGTGCGGTCGCTGGAAAACTTCCCGGAACCGGCCACGTTGAGGATCGCCTTGCCGGCCCATGCATCCGGATCCGCGTACAGCTCGACCAACCGCTTGTCCGCCTCCAGGTAGGGCTGGAGGTCCGCCAGGTGCATATAGTAATCCCCGCCGGTCAACAGGGTGTCGAGAAGCGGGGTGAATACGCCCGGTTCGTTGCGGCTGAAATGGCCGGAACTTATCAGGTCCAAGGCGGCGCGGGTCTCCGGCTCATGCTCATAGTGCCAGCGCGGACTGTACCAGGGGCGGCTGCCGGCCACTTCCGTCGCCGTCAATCCGAACAGGAAGAAGTTCTCCTCGCCCGCCTCCTGCGCCATCTCGATCGTGGCGCCGTCGCGAGTGCCGACCGTCAGGGCGCCGTTCATCATGAACTTCATGTTGCTTGTTCCGCTCGCTTCGTATCCGGCGGTCGAGATCTGGTTGGAGACGTCGCTGGCGGGGATCAACCGTTCGGCGAGCGTGGCGCAATACTCGGGCAGAAACACCACCTTCATCCGGCCGCGGACCGCCCCGTCGCCGTCGATCGTGAGGGCAAGATTGTTGATGAACTTGATGATCAGCTTGGCAAGCCGGTAGGCGGGCGCGGCCTTGCCGGCGAAGAAGAACGTCCGCGGCGGCACGTCGAGGTCCGGGTTGTGGCGCAGCCGGTTGTAAAGCACGATGATCCGCAGCGCATTGAGCAACTGCCGCTTGTACTCGTGAATCCGCTTGACCTGGCAGTCGAAGATGGCATCCGCGCTTACCTCCTGGCCGGTCGCCGACTTGAGCCAGGCAGCGAAGCGCGACTTGGCCTCGCACTTGGCCTTCCGGAAGGCGTCGCGAAAACCTCCATCGCCGGCAAGCGGCGCAAGCCCGCGGAGTTGACCGAGGTCGGCAATCCAATCGGCGCCGATGGCCTCGGTGATCGTGCGAGCCAGGGCCGGGTTTGCCAGCAGCAACCAGCGCCGCGGCGTGACGCCGTTGGTCTTGTTGTTGAAGCGCTCGGGAAACATTTCGGCCAGGTCCTTGACCGTCTGGGTGCGGAGCAGCTCGGAGTGAATCGCGGCCACGCCGTTGGTGCTGTGCGAGCCGACGATCGCCAGGTTGGCCATGCGGACCTTCCGCGCGGCGCCCTCTTCGATCAGGCTCACGCTCGCCGCGCGGCTTTCGTCGCCGGCAAACCGTGCGCGAACCTCGTCGAGCAGGCGCCGATTGATTTCGAACACGATCTCCAGGTGGCGGGGCAGCAGCCTCTCGAACCAGCCGAGCGGCCATTTCTCCAGCGCTTCGGGCAGCAGCGTATGGTTCGTGTAGGCTAAGGTCCGCCGGGTGAGGTCCCAGGCATGCTCCCATCCGAGGTGGGCGTCGTCGAGCAGGATCCGCATCAGTTCGGGCACGGCCAGCGCGGGGTGCGTGTCGTTGAGCTGGATGGCGACCTTCTCCGGCAGCGCGCTCCAGTCGGCGCCGGCGCGGCGGAAACGCCGCAGGAGATCGGCGAGCGAACAGGCGACGAGGAAATATTCCTGCACGAACCGCAGCCCCTGCCCCATGCTCGTCGAGTCGTCGGGATAGAGGACTCGGGTGAGCGACTCGGCGCCAAGCGTCTCGGCCAACGCGCCGACGAAATCGCCGCTCGAGAAACGCTGGAAGTCGAAGTAGGCCGGCGACGCCGCCGCCCAAAGGCGAAGCGTGTTGATCGTCTTGCCGCCGTAACCGACGACCGGGCGGTCGAAAGGAATTCCGATCAGGCAAGATCGCCGGCCGGGAATCACGCGGAGCGCACCGGCCCGCAACTCGAATCCGCAACCCAGTTCGACCTCCACGGTCTCGTAGGGGCGGACAACCTCCCAAGGGTCCGTGCGGCGCAGCCAGTTGTCGGGCTGTTCGTACTGCCAGCCGTCCTTGATTGACTGCCGGAACATGCCGTATTCGTAGCGCAGACCGTAGCCCATCGCCGGGAGCTCGATCGTGGCCATGGAGTCGAGGAAGCAGGCCGCCAGCCGCCCAAGCCCGCCGTTGCCGAGCCCCGCGTCCGGCTCCTGTTCGAGCAGTTCCAGCCAATCGAGGTTTTTCTGCCTCGCCGCGTGCTGCACGAGAGGAGTGAGCAGAAGATTGGTGACATTATTAGCCAGCGAGCGCCCGAGGAGAAACTCCATCGAGAGGTAATACACGCGCTTGGGATTCTCGCGATCGTACGTGTCCTCTGTGCGGACCCATCGCTGCGAAAGACCGTCGCGGACGGCACGGGCGAGCGCCTCGAACCGCTCGCGCGGACCGGCGGCCGCCGGGTTAACCACGGTGTCGAAGACAAGGTGCCGCTCGTAAAGGGCGTCGTGCGTGCCGGTGAGCGGAATCGGCCC